>CBDTZM010000010.1:0-14175 GCA_965364915.1 uncultured Pseudomonadales bacterium
TGGCTCATTGGGTGTGGTTCTCCCAGTCGTCCACCACCCGATAACCCACCAGCCAGGGGAATCCGAACGCGCCGGAGGCCGTTGTGACGACCATGCCGTAGCGTTCTTCTTCTATCGAATCGTAGGTTGCCTTTGGTACGCGCAACCACACCATGCCGTTGGTGCTACGTTCCGTCGTGTAGCCCGCGAAATACCTGGCCTTGTTGTTCTTCTTCTCCTTCTTGTTCTGCGTCCAGCGCTTGCAGCAGATCGGCTCGACATACACGGTGCGCGGCCCGTCGTCGAACAAGCCGTTGCCGAGCAGCATGGACGACCCGACAAAGAGCGTCACCGCCATCAACGCGAAGATGCAAAAGCTGAAGACCAATACGTAAGGCGACGTGCGGTGACTCAAGCCCACCACAATGGGGACGATGGCGAACAGTAAAGCCGCGCAAGAGGCGGCTAACGCATAGGGAAGGAAAGCGACCCCGTTCACCAACGGATAGTTGCCACCGCCGACGACCATCATGGCTATGCCTGTCAGCGCGACCACGGTAAGGACGACAGAGATCGTTAGGACAGCACGATCGCCTTTGGGTGCCGGGCGGATTTCGTGGGTCTTCGCCCAGTGCGAGACGGCCTTGGCGATCACCGCGACCTCTTCGACCATCACGAGCAGGTTATCGATATCGATGTGCTTGTCCAGACTTCTGCGACTGCCAGTCGCGCGCACCCACTCGCCTTCCAGGTGTATACCGCCCGCTTGCCGCGCCATGAGCTTGTTCACGGCATCGCGCACCGGGCGCTGACAAACAACATCCTCGGTCACTCGCAGGTCTCTGGTGTGAATGCTGTAGGCTTCATCGAAGCGAGGGTCGTGGGAGCGTATCGACCAGGCAGGAACGAACGACGCCATGCCGCGCTCCAGCCGCCCTTTACGCTTGATCGAGAAGCGCGCCGCCAACCGGCAAGGCACGATGAGTTGATACGCGCCTTCGTTGGCGTCGAAGCGCAGGTGAAACTCGATCTCGCCATGATGAGTAACAAGGGTAGTCTTGCGCATCTCGCCGCCAAAACGTGCCAGCAGCTCCTTCATCAGCGCATCGTCGCTCTGTTTGTACTTCTTGCGGTACGCGCCTTTCGACGCATTGTTGATGACTCCAGGCGGTATATAGATCATGTTGTCGTGTCCTCTGTCTTGCTGCCCCCGCGTTTGCGCCGGTTGACCGCGCTTTGCAGCAGAAATTCTATCTGGCCGTTGAGGCTGCGAAATTCCTGGTTCGACCAGATCTTCATCTCCTCCATGAGTTCGGGCGACAGGCGTAACAGGAAGGATTTGCGCTCGCCGCCACCGCCCTTACCCGTTCCGCCGCGCCGCCGTTTCTGTTCGGCCACCTAACGCTCCACGCTCACTCGCTTTCGACTGGTTAGTTGTAAAGGGAACCGGCGTTGAGCACGGGCTGAGGCGTTGCATGTCCGCACAACACGACGAGCAGATTGCCCACCAACGTCGCTCGCCGTTCCGCATCGAGCTCCACCACATCGCGTTCGCTGAGTTGAGTCAGGGCGTCATCCACCATACCGACTGCCCCTTCGACGATCTTGCGGCGCGCGGCGATGATGGCATCGGCTTGTTGACGCTGCAGCATGGCCGAGGCGATTTCGGGCGCGTAGGCCAAGTGACTGATACGTGCCTCCAGTACTTCGATACCGCCGCGGTCGAGCCGTTCCTGCAGTTCCCGGGTGAGTTCGCTCGATACCACGTCCGTGTCGGTGCGCAGCGAAGGTGCCTCGGTCTCACCCATACGGTCATCGTATGGATGGCTCTTGGCAAGCTGGCGCACTGCCGTCTCGCACTGCAAATCGACATACTGGTAATAGTCCTCCACGTCGAATTTGGCCTGCGCCGTATCGTGCACTTGCCACACCACAACGGCCGCAATCTCGATCGGGTTACCCAGCAGGTCGTTCACCTTGACCCGTTCGGTCGACATGTTGTGCGCTCTCAGGGAGACGACGCGCTTGCTGGTGAAGGGGTTGGTCCAGTAGAAGCCGGGTGTACGCACGGTACCGCGGTACGTACCGAACAGCACCAACACACGCGACATGTTCGGATTTACGATGAAGTAGCCGAACAGAAACAAGAACGACACCACGAGGCTCAAGCCGCCGACCGGAAGCCAGAATGCCAGTACTGGGGCGATCTGTAGCCCGAATGTCACGAAGGCGGCCCAGTACGCGAGCGTTCCGAGCAAGATCACCCAGCCCGATCGGGCTGAGAATGAAGCCTCTTGGGAAGGGTTACGGTCGGCCATGATGCGTCTCCTTACTTTGCTTTCTATCTTTTTGATTGATATCTCAATGATATCATTTTGATATACGTTAGTAAATCCTTCAAAAACACCGTGGTAAGCTCCTCAATCATGCGAATAGTCCCCACCCACGCGACTCTCGGCGCGATCGTACGAGATGTCGACCTTGGATGCCTCGACGACGAGCGCTTTGCCGCCATCGAGGCGGCGTGGCACGAACACGCCGTGCTCGTCTTCGAAGCGCAAAACTTGAGCAGCGACCAACATCTCGCCTTCAGCCGCCGCTTCGGCCGGTTGGAACGGGGACTCATCAAGTCTTCGACGCTCAAACTGGCGCATCTCAGCAACGTCACCCGGGATAGCACCATCGCCGATCCCGAAAGCCTGCAGGTACGCTTCGGCAAAGGTAACGAGCTTTGGCACACGGACAGCTCCTACAAACGCGTGGGCGCCAAGGCATCACTGCTTGGCGCGCGTGCAGTCCCCGACACAGGCGGTGAAACCGAATGGGCCGACATGCGCGCGGGCTACGCAGCACTCGACCCCGAGATGCAAGATTGGCTCGAGGACAAAATCGCCGTGCACAGTTACGTCTACAGTCATGCCTGGCACGGTGGCTTGGAGCTACTTGGCGAGGACGACCTGGCTAACCTGCCGCCCGTCGAGCACGCAATCGTACAAGTTCATCCGCAAACCGGGCGCAAGCACTTGTTCATCGGTCGCCATGCAAGCCACATTCTCGGCGAGGACATCGAGGAGAGTCGTGCGCTGCTCAAACGCCTGACCGAGGCAGCGAGCCAATCGCCGCGTACGTTCAAGCATCGCTGGCGCGAAGGCGATCTGGCCATTTGGGACAACCGCTGTGTATTGCACCGGGGTCATCCGTGGCCGCTGGATCAAGCCCGCGACATGGTGCGCAGCACCGTTGCCGGCGACGATGAGGAGAATGAATGGGCACACGCGGTGTGATAGGCCCATTCGAAGGACTACGCGTCGTCGATCTCTCCAAGCGGTTTTCAGGTGCCTTTGCCGCACGTTTGTTTGGCGACTTTGGTGCCGATGTCGTCATGGCAGAACCGCCGGAGGGTCATCCGCTACGTCACGAGCCACCGTTCCTCAACGACGATCCTGGTCAGGAACGCAGCGTTCTCCACGCATACCTGAACTGGAACAAGCGGTCGATCGTCGTTCGTGAAGCCATTCAGCTTGCCGAGTTGGTGGCGGGGGCCGATGTGTTGGTCACCACCGCTGATCCGTCTGTGTTGACCGGCGCGTTTATGGAGACCGCGCTGGCACGGCTGCGCCCCGATGCCGTACATCTTTCGATAACGCCTCACGGGCTGGCATCCCCGCTGTCGCGACGCCCCGGCAACAACCTCACCACGTCCGCCCGCAGCGGGTGGTCCTACATCAACGGCTATCGCGATGAGCCGCCCCTGCAAATGCCCCACGACCAAGCCGGATACGTCGGCGGCGTAACCGGCTACATCGCCGCGGCCGCGGCGCTGCGTCGCCGCGCTCACGCAGATCGTGCCGAGGTGGTTGATGTCAGCGAACTCGAAGCGATGGCGCTCACGGTGCACCCCTGGGGTGTTGCGGCCGTTTACGTCGAAGCCGGTTACTCCAACGGCCCCGCCGGCAGACGTCCCCGCGGGCGGCCAGCACCCCTGTGGGACCTCGCCGACGGGCGCATGCACTTCGCCATCGCCGATTTCCACAACTGGACCGAAGCGATGGAGATCCTGCAACTGCCAGAGTTCGCGGCACGCGAAGAATTGATTCCCGACGTTGGCCGGCACTCCAAGGACCTCGCCGGGGTGGCCGCCGAGATGGGCCGCTCGCTGGCATCGCTAGAACGTTGGCCGACGTTCCATGCACTGGCAAAACTGCGTTGCGTCAACGGCGTCCTTCAGGACGTCGATGACATCGTTCACGATCAACAGCTTGCCGCGCGTCACTTTCTGGTCGAGACACAAATCGAGGCGCAAATCGTGCGCGCGCCGGGCGCCCCGGCGGCCTTGTCTCCATCGCCCTGGCGGCTGGCCCGCTTCGCACCGCGCCTCGATGAACATGGCGACGAACTCAGAGCCGAACCGCCGCGCACCGCAACGTCCAAGCAATCGCGCACGCAAGCGCTCTCGCCCAAGTTCCTCGCGGAAGGTCCGCTCAGCGGCGTGCGCGTGCTCAGCTTCGGCCAGGCCTGGTCTGGTACGTTCGGCACCGAACTGCTTGCGTTGCTGGGTGCGGACGTGGTGCAAGTTGGCTCGCTGCACCGAGCCGACGTCTGGCGGCGGGTGCGCAATGAAGTGCCGAAGAGTTTGGTCGACCCAGGGCGAGTGCAGCATCCGCTCAATACTCAGGGCCTGTACAACTCCGTGAACTTGAACAAGCGGGAGATCACCCTCGATCTGCGGCACGAGCGCGGCCGCGAGATCTTCTGGCAACTGCTGCCGCGCTTCGACATTCTCGCCGATAACTTCCGGCCGAACGTCATGCCGTCCTGGGGCATCACGCTCGAGAGACTACACGCAAGCCGACCCGGCATGATCTGGGCTTCGATATCCGGGTACGGCTCACGAGGACCCTATGCGCAATATCCTGCGAACGGCGCGACCACCGAACCGATGGCTGGATTTTCCTCGCTGCACGGGTACGACGGCGATACCGGCATGAATACGGGCGGGCTGTACCCGGATCCGGTCGCCGGCTACTTCTTTGCAGCGACCATCGTGGCGGCGCTGCAGCATCGAGACCGTACCGGAGAGCCACAGCGCGTCGACCTCTCTATGATGGAAGCGGTTACCACCGTGTGCGGTGCGGCGGTTGTCGAATATGAAGCAACCGGTCGGCTGCCCATGCCACTTGGCAATCACCATCCGCGTATCGCGCCCCATAACAACTACCAAACGCTGGACGGCGAATGGCTCGCGCTTGCCGCAGAGACCGAGGATGCCTGGACGGCGCTGGCCGCGCATATCGGCGACCCCAGACTGGCCGCTGCGCGATTCGGCACCATGGCGTCCCGCAAGGCGTTCGAGCCCGACCTGGATGCGATCCTCGATGAGTGGTGCGCGCAACAAGACGCGTCGCGCCTCGAAACCACGCTGGGCGAGCTCGGCCTGGATGTTGCCCGTGTCGTGCCGCTCTACGAGCTGTATAGCCGTCCCGATCCTAATTTTCTGAACTCCGGTTTCGTGTCCAGCATCGACCATCCCGAAGCCGGAGCAACCTGGCTACCCGGTCGCCCGTGGCGGTATTCTGCCGTACCGGCGGCACCGCTACGGGCCTCGCCATGCGTCGGTCAGCACAGCCGCGAAGTGTTGGCCGAAGAACTCGGCATAGGCGATGCAGAGTATGCTGCGTTAGTCGCAGCAGGTGTCACGGGAACGCTAGATGATTGACCGATCGCGCCGGAATTGGACAACGGCAATCGTTTTAGGCGCCTGTCTCTTCGCGGCCTCTACCGCCGCCCTTGCGGATGACCGCCCCATGGCGATACGCGGGCAAAACCCCCTTACTCGAGTGTTCGGCTTACCGATGTATCCGTCACAACAACACCTCGAGGCGGGTGAGTGGGATGGGATGTTCGTGCTCGATATCGTGAATCATGCCAATGTTGCGGTGGATGGTGCCGAGGAAGTCATCTTCGACGGCGAAAGCCAACTGTTCAACTTGATGGCTACCTATGCGCCGACGAACGCGTGGCAGGTCGGTGTCGACGTTCCGTACGTACGCTACACCGGTGGCTTCACCGATAGCCTCATCGAAGGCTGGCATGACCTGTGGGGCTTTTCCAACGCCAACCGCGAAGGGCCGCGCGACCAATTGCACATTCGCTACGCGGACCAGACGGCCACCTACGATATGGTCGACGATAGTTCGGGTATCGGCGACGTGCGCTTGTGGTCGAGCTACACGTTCAAACAATCGCCAACGACGCGCTTTGCCGTGCGCGGCACGCTGAAGCTAGGAACAGGCGACAGCGACGACCTGCATGGTTCCGGTGCTACCGATCTCGCAGTGGACGTATCCATCATCCATCGGCTATTCACCCGCAAAACCCGACTCTCGATATCCGCACATGCGGGATTGCTGGCACTCGGCGACGGCGACGTATTGAGCGACCGACAGGAAGATCTGGTGCCCTACGGCGGCGTCGGGTTGGTGTGGGAACTCAACCATCACTGGGACCTGCTAACCCAAATTCAGGCCCAGGGCAGCTATTTCGACAGCGACTTGGACCCCGTGGGCGGTAGCGCCGTGCAGATTTCCGCGGGTGTCCGGTATCTCTGGCCAAGCAGCCATTGGGAGCTTGTGATAGGCTTCGCCGAGGACCTTGTCTCGGACTCTACACCGGATTTTTCCATGCGTTTCGAAGTACGCAAACGCTTAAAATAGGGCGTGCACCGCTCACATAGAGGCGTTCACATCAAGACGTTCACGAGAAAGGCGTTACAGGTGAGGGTAAGCTCGAGAATCTGGCTCGCTGTCGCGGGTTTGTTGATCACTGCCCAGGTCACCGCCGACGACGTTACAGCGACGCTGCCTAGTTTCCACACCTTCGGCGGCGCTGCGCACGAGGTTTCCTCCTCGGATCTCAACACCGGCCCCGACTACAAGGCGCTACGGCGGGACGCCTACTACTTTTTCGGGTATCAGTTCGCCGCCATTGCCGTGTTGTACGTCATGCCGGAAAGTATCAGCAGTTGGGACAACGAGGATAAAAACGACTACTCCTTGAGTAAGTGGAAATACAACGTCACTCACCCCGAATGGGACTCAGACGATTGGTTCATCAACTACGTGCTGCATCCGTATTGGGGTGCGGCTTACTACGTGCGCGGGCGGGAACGAGGACTGCAGCGCACCGGTGCGTTCTGGTACTCGACCATACTCTCGTCCGTCTACGAGTTTGGCCTGGAAGCGCTTTTCGAAGAAGTCTCCATCCAGGATGTGTTTATTACCCCCATCGGCGGCCTGATAGTGGGCGACTATTTCATGCGCCTACGCGACAGGATATCGCAACGCGCGCTGACCACCGGCAAGCTGAGCCGCAAAGATAAATTTGCGCTGGTCATGACAGATCCGCTGGGCAGCCTCAATCGCAAGACCGATCAGATTTTCGGGCGCGAAACCCGGGTTTCGATCGACACGTTCATGCAGACCCGCCCGCTCATCCGCTCGACGTATTCGTGGGATCCATACGGCACGCCGACAACCACTCTGCCGCCCATCCAAGGACCCAAGGTCGCGTTCGGTGTTCGGTTCCAGCTGAGGTTCTGATCCGCGCGTAGGACCGCTCGACGCCAGATGCTTCCATCGAGACCACTAGCGCTTATCCAGAAGGAGTTGCTATGAGCCTCACGGCTTTGCTCATCGCCAATCGCGGCGAGATCGCCATTCGCATCGCTCGTGCGGCGGCCGATATCCGGCTGCGCACGGTGGCGGTGCATTCTGAAGACGACGCAACAAGCCTACACACGCGTATCGCGGACGAGGCTTGCGCGTTGGCCGGCAGCGGCGCGCGCGCTTACCTCGATCAAGAGGCGATCATCAATGCGGCGCTGGCAACAGGTTGCGATGCGATCCATCCGGGATACGGATTCCTGGCCGAGCGGGCGGATTTTGCAGAGCGTTGCGCGGCGGCGGGCGTCACATTCGTCGGCCCAAGTATCGAGCACCTGGCGTTGTTCGGCGACAAAGCACGCGCACGCGCTGCAGCTACGGCTGCCGACGTACCGATACCGCGCGGCTCGAACAATGCCGCCTCGCTGACCTCGGCGGCCCAGTTCTTCGAATCGCTCGGCGGCGGCGCGATGATCATCAAGGCGGTCGCCGGTGGCGGCGGCCGCGGCACGCGCATCGTCACCCATGCCGACGAACTCGAATCTGCGTTCCAGCGTTGCCAGTCGGAGGCCAAGGCCTCTTTCGGCCTGCAGGACGTCTACGTCGAGGAATTCATCCCCAACGTGCGTCACGTCGAGGTGCAGATTCTAGGCGACTCGGACGGCAACATAGCCCACCTCGGCGAGCGCGAGTGCAGCATCCAGCGCCGCCACCAAAAAGTCATCGAGATCGCGCCGGCCCCGAATCTCGCTGAAGCCCTGCGCACCCAGATCATCGACGCAGCCGTTCGTTTCGCGACCAACGAGGGCTACACCAACCTAGGTACGTTCGAGTTCCTCGTCGACAACTACGGCAGCGAGCGCTTCGTGTTTATCGAGACGAACGCACGCTTGCAGGTTGAGCACACCGTGACCGAGGCGGTCACCGGCGTGGATATCGTACAGGCGCAAATCCGGCTTGCCGGCGGTGCAACGCTTGCCGAACTCGGGCTCATGGATGCCGGCGTTGCCAAGCCGCGCGGCTACGCGATTCAAGCTCGCGTGAACATGGAGACGATCGGCGAGGACGGCATCGTGAGACCGACCAGCGGGGTCTTGAGCGTCTACGAAGCCCCAAGCGGGCCGGGCACGCGGACGGACGGCTTCGGCTACGCCGGCTACCAGACAAGCACCGCATACGACTCGCTGCTGGCCAAGGTCATTGGCCACTCACCCACCGCCAATCTCGCCGACGCCACCGCGAAGACGTCCAGAGCCTTGTCCGAATTCCGCATCGGCGGCATTGCGACCAACATCGGCTTTTTGCAGAACATACTCGATCACGCGGATTTCGCGGCCGGCAACATACACACGCGTTGGGTCGACGAACATCTGGCCGAACTCGCTGCCCCTGCCGCCAACGCCCGCAACCGTTTTGTCGAACCTGTGACCGAGGACGACGAAGGCGGTTATGCCGGCGCTCGGGTCGACAGCAGCGATCCGTTGGCCTTGTTCGATCACGACGCGAAGGTCAAGGCGACCGCTGCAGCGCCCGACGTCAACATCAAGAACGACGTCACCGGTCCAGAGGGTTCGTTTGGCATCAGCGCACCGATCCAAGGCACCATCACCTCACTCGATGTCGCTATCGACGACCAAGTTCGAATCGGCCAGCAGATTGCCGTGGTCGAGGCGATGAAGATGGAGCACGTGATCGCCGCCGATCGGGACGGCATCGTACGCGCCGTCACCATGGTAGAAGGCGACGTGGTGCGCGAGGGCTACCCGTTCGTTTTCATCGAAGAGGCGGAGGTCGAGGGCGGTGAAATCGCCGCGGCGGAACGAGTCGATCCCGACTACATCCGTCCTGATCTGCAAGAGGCCTACGATCGTCACGCCTATACGTTGGACGAGAACCGGCCCGAGGCGGTAGCGAAACGCTACGCAAGGGGATTTCGCATGCCGCGCGAGAACATCGACCAGTTGATGGACCCCGGCTCCTTCAAGGAGTACTGGCCGCTTATCGTGGCGCGCCAGCACCAGCGCTACGACATGGACACGCTGCGCAAAGAAACCCCCGCCGACGGACTGCTCGCGGGTATCGGCACGATCAATGGCGAGCTTTTCGACGACGAGTCCGCACGCGCCATGGTCGTGCACTACGACTACACGGTGCTTGCCGGCACCCAAGGCGGACGCAACCACTACAAACAGGATCGCATGTTCGAGCTGGCCGAACGCTTCCGAATTCCTCTGGTGCTATTCGGCGAAGGCGGCGGCGGCCGCCCCGGCGACGATCGCACCGGCCCCGGCGTGGCCTTCGACACCCACACCTTCACCCAGTTTTCCCAGCTCTCCGGACTCGTTCCTCTGGTGGGCGTGACCAATGGCCGCTGTTTCGCGGGCAATACCGCATTACTGGCCTGTTGTGATGTGATCATCGCCACCGAAGGATCCACCGTCGCCATGGGCGGTCCGGCCATGATCGAAGGCGGCGGGCTGGGTATCTACACGCCCGAAGAGGTAGGACCCATGTCTTTCCAAGTGCCCAACGGTGTGGTCGACATCTTGGCGAAGGACGAAGCAGAGGCCGTGGATGTGGCTAAGCAATACCTGTCCTACTTTCAGGGCTCGGTCGATGCTTGGGAGGCCAGCGACCAACGTCCCTTGCGCCACGTAGTGCCCGAGAACCGTTTACGCCTTTACGACATGCGCGAAATCATCGACACGCTTGCCGACAAGAACTCTGTGTTGGAAATACGCGAGAAGTTCGGCATTGGCGTGATCACGGCCTTCATCCGTGTCGAAGGCCACCCGATGGGGGTCATCGCCAACAACCCGCACCATCTTGCGGGCGCGATAGACTCCGACGGCGCCGATAAAGGCGCACGCTTCATTCAGCTTTGCGACGCCTTCGACATACCGGTGTTAAGCCTCATGGACTGCCCGGGCATCATGGTCGGCCCGGACCATGAGCGAACCGCGCTGGTGCGACATTCCGTACGCATGTTCAACGCCGGCGCCAACATGACGACGCCCTTATTCGGTGTCGTCGTGCGCAAGGCTTACGGGCTAGGCGTACAGGCCATGTGCGGCGCGAGTGCGCTGGTCGGGTTCTTCACCGTCGCATGGCCGACTGCCGAGTTCGCCGGCATGAACATCGAAGGCTCCGTGAAGCTCGGTTACCGTAAGGAACTCGCCGCCATCGAAGACCCGGAACAACGCCGCGTCGAGTTCGAACGGCGCGTGGCGCGCGCCTACGAGGGAGCTAAAGCGGTCAACGCCGGTACCGGTGGCGGACTCGACGACGTAATCGATCCTGCCGACACACGCAGTTGGATTGCCAACAGTCTGCGCCGGTTGCCGCCGAAGCCGATTCGCAGCGGTAAGAAGTATCCTTACATCGACACTTGGTAACAAGTAGACGCATCGAGTGCCAACCGGTTCGCAGATCGATGACGGCGCTGTCGTTATGATACGAACACTCTAAAATTTCCGGGACGTTCCCGGTAAGGCGAAGCGTGGCCACGGAATTTCATGCTATATCGCTCAAGCTCCGATCCGATGCGTGCGGCGCCGCGAAAGCGCTCGAAAGCGTTCGCTTTTTACCCAACGACGCACCGATGCTGCCGCTGAACGATTGCGACAACCCGAACTGCCAGTGCAAGTACGAGCATCACGACGACCGCCGGGCAGGCCCGCGCCGGGATGCGGAAGTTGGGCTGCCGAGCGCCCCGCCTGAAGGTGACGACCGGCGCAGCCGTCGCGGGCGACGCGTAGACGACTGACCTGTAGCGACCCCGTAGCAACATCTGGCGGCTAAAGGGCAGTTTGCCCGCAAACTGCTGCGAGTTGCTTCGCACCCTGGTATCGGCCCTCCAAACCACGGCGATTCCCAATACTTTTTTCATGTAACGACCTTTATAGTCTTACGTGGGAGAAGTCGTTGAGAAAGTTAAAAGGGAGGTAGCCGATGGTTTGGCAGCCAGAGATCGATGAGCTGAACCGACGTAAAAAAATGGCCGAGCAGATGGGCGGCCAAAGAGGCATCGAGGTACAGCACGAGCGCGGCAAGTTCACCATCCGCGAACGGTTGGATCTGCTGGCCGACCCAGGGTCATTCCAAGAGATCGGTCAGTTGGCGGGGGCGGCCACCTATGACGGAGACGAACTCGTCGACGTACGTCCGTCGAACATGGTAATCGGCGTTTGCCGACTCAACGGCCGCAAGGTCGTCCTGAACGGGGGTGACTTTACCGTGCGAGGCGGGGCTGCGGACGCCAGTATCGGTAACAAAGGCGGGCACGCCCAAAACCTGGCCAACGATTGGCGGCTGCCCTACATCAGATTGCTCGACTCGACCGGCGGCAGCGTCAAGACCTTCGAACAGATCGGTCGAACGTATATTCCCACCAACCCGGTAACCCCGGGTATCGAGAAACTGCTCAACACCTCGCCCGTGGTGGCGGCAGCGCTGGGCTCGGTTGCCGGGTTGCCCGCAGTGGACGCGTGTCTTTCCCATTTCAGCTTGATGGTCAAAGGCATTAGCCAAGTGTTCCCCGGTGGGCCACCGGTAGTGAAGGCCGCGTTGGGGATAGACATCTCCAAGGAAGATCTCGGCGATGAGCGGTCTCAGGTATACGAGAGCGGTGTCATCGACAACCTGGTCGACACCGAAGAAGAAGCCTTCGACATGATCAAGCGCTTCTTGAGCTATCTGCCGGACAACGTCTGGCAAATGCCTTCTCGTCATGAATCCGGCGACGACCCGAACCGCCGGGAAGAGGCGCTACTGTCGGTCATACCCCGCAACAAGCGCACCATTTACGACCCGCGCGCCATCATCGACGCGGTCGTCGACCGGGAGTCCTTCTTCGAAATCACGCCCCACTACGGACGCTCGCGCATCATCGGACTTGCGCGGGTCGACGGCTACCCGGTCGGCGTGATGATCAACAATCCGAAGCATTTAGGCGGCTCGATGGACGTGGCCGCAGGCACCAAGGTGATCCGGTTTCTGCAACTTTGCGACACGTTCCACCTGCCGATGGTCTACTTCGCCGACGAACCGGGCTTCATGGTGGGTCCGAACCAACAGAAACAAGGCATCGTACGCGCTGGCGCGAAGATCCTATGCGCGACGCTCAGAACCCGCATGCCTTGGATATCGATCATCATCCGGCAACTGTACGGTGTCGCCGGTCAGTGCCACGAGCGGCCATCCGGGATGTTCAAGCGCGTTGCCTGGCCATCCGGTCACTGGGGGTCGATGCACGTCTCGGGCGGGGTTTCCGCCGCTTACCGCCGGGTCATCGCCGAATCGGACGACCCGCAAGCGAAACAGGCGGAGATAGAGGCCAAGCTGCATGCACTGAGTTCGCCCTTCAAAACGGCCGAAGCCTTCAACATCGAGGAGATCATGGATCCTCGAGACACGCGACCGATGGTCTGCGAATTTGTCGACCTGGCCCAATCGGTGTTACAAACGCAACTCGGCCCCGGCCCTACGCCCTACATGCCATAACGACTAAGAGATGCCATAGAGTAATGACGATGAATCTGGACGACTTTCGACAAGAGACCCGCGACTGGCTCAACGAGAACTGCCCACCCAGCATGCGCGATCGCGCCGTGCACTTCGAAGACGCATATGACATCTACAACTCGGACGATGCGCGCCTATGGCTCGAGTGCGCCGCAGAAAAGGGTTGGGTCGCACCCAGTTGGCCAACGCAATATGGCGGCGGCGGTCTGAACCGAGAGGAAAGCCGGGTTTTCGCTCAGGAAATGGCAGCGCTTCGCGCCCTGCCCCCCTCCACCGGTATGGGCCTTTCTATGATCGGGCCGACGCTCTTGGAGTTTGGCACCGATGAACAGAAACAGCGCCACCTACCCAGCATCACCAGCGGCAAGGTGAGCTGGTGTCAGGGTTATAGCGAACCCGGCGCCGGCTCGGACCTTGCGAGCCTCAAAACCAGAGCGGTGCTCGATGGCGATCACTTCGTCATCAATGGTCAAAAAATCTGGACGTCGGGTGCGGACCACGCCGATTGGATGTTCATTCTGGTGCGCACCGATCCATCCGCACCCAAACACGAGGGCATCAGTTTTCTACTGCTCGACATGCACCAGGACGGTGTCACCGCCAAACCCATCAAGCTCATCTCGGGGTCCTCGCCGTTTTGCGAAACCTTTTTCGACGATGCTTTCGCGAGCAAGGAAGATCTCATCGGTGAGATGAACAAAGGCTGGACGGTCGCGAAGCGTTTGCTGCAATACGAACGTAGCGGCCCCGGCGATGGCGGCGGTGGTAACCAGAAATCCAAGCCGCGCCTGAACCCAATCGCCAAGATCGCGAAGGACTACGTCGGCGAGACGAACGGCCGCATTGCCGATCCGGTGATTCGAGATCAGGTACTACAGCACACCATGTTAGAGCGATCGTTTCTACTCACCGCGCGACGTGTAGGCGAAGAAAGCAAATCCAGCGGCGCCCCGGGTGCGGCCACGTCGATCTTCAAGTATGTGGGATCAACGCTGTCGAAGAACGGCTCGCA
>CBDTZM010000011.1:0-14077 GCA_965364915.1 uncultured Pseudomonadales bacterium
AGTCGATTGTTGAGGACGCCGTACATTCGATTCACTTCGTCGGTGAAACGGGTGACGCCGTAGGTCTGATCGCCCTGCCGATCCTCCAAGCGGCGAAAATGACCGCACTCGCCAGTCTTGGGGCCCTGATTGGCCATCTGCCACATCACCCATTGGTTGACCTCGTATCTGGCGCGTGGGTCCTGGGGATAGAACTGCCCGGTTTTTTCGCCGATGTACATCATCATCGCACCCGACTCGAAAACGCTGAGCGGTTCTCCGCCGCCCAGCGGTTCATGATCCACGAGTGCGGGCATGCGATTGTTGGGACAAATTTTCAGAAACCCTTCCTGAAACTGATCGCCGCGCCCGATATTGCACTCAACCACGTTGTAGGGTAGTCCGCACTCCTCCAGCAGGATGGTTACCTTTTTGCCGTTTGGCGTCGGCCAGTAATGCAGATCAATCAAATCGCGCCCTCCTTCTTTCCTTCATCTCTATTGAAGCCGTTGCTGTGACGTTCCGCCAGTGTCTCTCGCCACTGCGGCCCACATCAATCACTTTTCATGATCGCCCGCCGAATATGGGCAAACGGCGCTTGGTCGTCCAACTCGACCTGCCCGTTCTCGATACGAATGCCGAGTTGCGCATAGAGCGCGGTCAGATCCGGCATGCCAGGCATATCCGCATACTCTTCGTACAAGCCGACGAACACCGGTATGGGGGACAGGGCATCCAATTTTTCGAACAATGCGCGTCCTTGCCAAACGGTCGACGACGGCAGGCAGCACGCCTGCAACCGGCCGAGTACGGTATCGAGCGAAACGACGCCATCGCTGACAAGGCGTAAGCGTTGATCGGCGAGCAGCGCGATAGCCGCACCGCTCCAGTAGATCATCATGCGCACCTCCCAAAACGGCCGCGTACCCGTCCCGTTGGGCGAAGGCGCATTGGGCGTTTGCCGCGCTCTCGTAAACGACCGGTGCAGCCGCTGCCACGCTTGCTGCTCGGTGTACGCACCGCGCCGCGCCAGGAGTACGTTTTGGTAGTAGCTTGCGAACCCTTCGGAGATCCATTTTTGCTCACCGTCGACATAAGGCAGTAGCAGATGCGCAAACTCGTGGTCCGCCGTCCAATCGCGCAGATAGTTGGCTAGCGGTTGGCCGGCGTCGACGAAGAACTGCACGGTTTCCCCGCCATCGCGTATGACGTGTCCGAAAGGCACAGGCGAACGACTGCGGCTGGCACGACCGCTGGGCACGACGATGATTTGTACGTTGGGATTCGGCAAGCGCCCATATACCTCACTAACACCCGAGAGCGCCGCGTCGAGCCAGGCCAGGGTTTTATGCTCATCCAAAACCTCCTCAAGGCTATCGACGAGCGCGATCGTGAGCTGCGCACCCCCAACGGCAAGCCTCGGTGCCCTGAACCGGCCGAACACGGCGACTGCGCGTGCACTTCGAGGCGACGCCGCAATTCGATAGGAGCCGTCCGCGCTCTGCGGCCACGGCACCGATGCGACATGGCCCGCGGCTAGCGTCAACTCGACCTGCACGAAGTCGTCACCGGCAAGTTCCGGCAACCACAACCACCTACTGGGTGACGTGAGGCTGACGTCGTCGGCCAGGGCGATTCTGCCCCGCCCCGCATCGACGCCCAAGGGGTGGCGATAGCGAAAACACTGCTGACCCGACGACAAATAGATGCGCGACCCGCGGCTTTGCAGAGGCATCCCATCGCAGGTCTGCAGATCGACCAGGCGCTTGGCTTCGCCGTTGCGTGCTCTCACGGTGTCGAGAGGCTTCCGAACGTGCCCCGTGACCTCCACGTATTGCAACGATTCGGCAACGCGAATCTGGTAGCGATGTCCTTCGAGCGCATGGTCAGCCGACCAGGCCGGAAGTGCGAGCGCCCACGTCAACGTCAGGTAAAAGGTCTTCAAGCGGCCGGATTTCACAAAAGCCCGACTCTACCATACCGTCGGGATTTCCCGCCTACCGCTAGGCTTCCTAGCGGCGAACGCCTAACATGCCTCGATGCATGTCTTTTGGAAAACCGCGATCGGTTTGGGTTGCATGCTCCTCACCGCGCTCTTCACCGAGAGTGCCTGGGGTCACGGCGTAGCGGGCGCCGATCAAGGCTTCATCGAAGGCAACGTGGGCCTTGCGGTCGTGCCCTACCTCTATCTCGGCGCGAAGCACATGGTCACCGGCTACGACCACCTGCTGTTCCTCGCCGGGGTCATCTTCTTTCTGTACCGGCTCAAAGACGTCGCACTCTACGTCACGCTGTTCGCCATCGGTCACAGCATCACCCTGCTCGTTGGGGTGCTCGGCGGCATTCACGCCGATCCGTATCTCATCGATGCGGTCATTGGTCTGTCGGTTGCCTACAAAGCGTTCGAGAATCTCGGCGGGTTTCGCACCATCGGATTTGAACCCAATACGCGAGCGGCGGTTTTCATTTTTGGTTTGTTCCACGGTTTCGGCCTCGCCACCAAACTTCAGGATGTCACGATCTCCCCGGACGGATTGGTCGGTAATATGCTGGCCTTCAACGCTGGCGTGGAACTCGGGCAATTCACCGCATTGGGTCTGATATTGATCATGTTCAACCTCTGGCGAGCCAGCGGACAGTTTCTTCAACACGCGGTCGTCGCCAATTGGGGTCTGATGACCGCAGGTTTCGTTCTCATCGGCTATCAGCTCTCGAGCTATTGGCTGGCTTGAGCACTAGTTCTACAATGCGCCGGTTTTTTTCATCCTAGGTTATCTCGTGATCAAACACTCTTATCTGTGCGGTGCCATGCTCGTGGCCACCGCAGCTTGCACGCCGGCGAACGATGCACCTTCCGAGCCGGCAGCCGATGCCGACCTCGGTTTCGACGCATCGCAGCTTGCGACCGACATCAGGCCCCAAGACGATTTCTTCGCTTACACCAATCAGCGTTGGCTCGACGCCAACCCGATTCCTGCGGACTGGACCGCCTACGGTACGTCCCAGGTGGTGTTCGAGCGGACCGAACAGCAGGTCAAAGACATCATCGAGCACGCCACTCGAAATCCGGCAGCTCCGGACCAAGCTAAGCTAGGCGCCCTGTACAGCAGTTTCATGGACACCGAACGCCTCGAAGCTCTGGGCATTGCGCCTTTGGCAGATATCTTGGCCACGATCGATAGCGCCCAGGACCACCGGGACGTCATCGCCTTATTCGGATCGTTGCGACCCTTGGCGGTTGCGACCCCTATCGCGATTTACAACGAGACCGACGGCGACAATCCCGATCGCATGCTTGCGTACCTCGCTCAGGACGGTTTGGGTCTACCCGACCGTGATTATTTCCTGAAAGACAACGAGCAACTGGAGACCGCACGAAGCGCCTACAAACAGCATATCGCGAACATGTTCACATTGGTTGGGTGGCTGGAGGGCGAGCGTTGGGCGGCGGTCATTTTCGACATCGAGTACGCGATTGCCGAAGTGCATTGGTCCAGCACGGCAAGCCGTGACCGCGAACGCATGTACCAAAACAAATTCACCCTGGTCGAAGCCAACGACCTCACCCCCGGTATCGACTGGGACACGTTTCTTGCTGCTGCGCGCGTGCCGCTGGTCGAGCCGATCGTCCTGATGCAAGACACCTACTTTCCGGCGCTGGGCAAGCTGGTCGTCAATATTGGCGTTGCCGATTGGCAACAGTACCTCAAATTCAAAGTGTTGAAAGCGTACGCTCGCTACCTCACGAGCGCGATCGTCGCGGAAAATTTCGCCTTCGAGGGCAAGGCCCTGCGCGGCCAGGAGGAACAGACTCCCCGATGGAAGAGAGGCACCCGCCTGGTCAACGCGGCGACCGGCGAACTACTCGGCAAGCTTTACGTCGAGAAGCATTTTCCCGAATCATCCAAGGACAAAATGGTCGAGATGGTGGAAAACCTGAGGGCCGCTTTTGCGCAAAGCATCGACACCCTCGACTGGATGAGCGACGAGACCAAGGCCGCAGCCCAAGTGAAGCTGCGGCAATTCAACTCCAAGCTCGGTTACCCGGAAAAGTGGCGCGACTATAGCGAACTCGAGTTACGCCAGGACGACCTGGTCGGCAACGTCCGCCGCGCGCAAGTCTTCGCCCATGACTACGACATGGCCAAGCTCACCAAGCCGGTCGATCGCGCCGAATGGGGTATGTCGCCGCAAACCGTGAACGCCTACTACCGTCCGACGTTCAACGAGGTGGTGTTCCCCGCCGCCATTTTACAAACTCCGTTTTTCGATCCCGGCGCCGACGAAGCCGTGAATTACGGCGCGATCGGGGCCGTCATTGGCCACGAATTCAGCCATGGGTTTGACGACCAAGGCCGCAAGTTCGACGGCGACGGACGCTTACGCAACTGGTGGACCATTGAGGACGCAACGGAATATATCGCCCGCAGCTCCAATCTCGCCGCTCAGTACGACGCGTTCCAACCCTTGCCGGATATCGCCATCAACGGCGAGCTGACGCTAGGCGAGAACATCGGCGATCTTGCCGGTCTCATCATGGCCTATCGGGCATATCACATCTCGCTGGGAGCGGCCGAAGCACCCATCATCGATGGATTCAGCGGCGATGAGCGGTTCTTCATTGGCTATTCGAGTACCTGGCGCTCCCATAGCCGCGATGAACGGTTGCGCGCGCAACTGCTGTCCGATCCCCATGCGCCCGCCAAATACCGCGTATTGGGCGTGCTTCCGAACGTACCCGCATTCTATCGAACGTTTGGCTTGAAGCCAGGCGACGCCATGTACTTGCCACCGGATCAGCGGGTTACAATTTGGTAGGCCGCACATCGAGGGAGACTGTCATGCGTTACGTTCGCGTTCTGGTTTGTGGGTTGTTGCTCACCCCGTGTGCTGCCACGGTCGGGTTTACTGCCGACCAACCGACGCTATCCGAGTGGCAGGTACCCTACCCCAACTCCCGCCCCCGCGATCCTTACGTCGACGCCGACGGCATCGTCTGGTTCGTCGGTCAGCGCAGCGACTATATCGCCTCGTTCGACCCGAAGACTCAAGCGTTTCGCCGGTTACCGCTAGAAGCTGGCACGGGACCACACAATCTGATCGTCGATGGCAACCACACCATTTGGTACGCCGGCAACCGAGCGATGCACATCGGCCGCATGAACGCCGACGATGGCGCGATCCACAAGATCATGATGCCGGACGCTGCCGCGCGCGACCCACATACCCTCGTCTTCGACGGCGCCGGTGATATCTGGTTTACCGTGCAAGGCGGAAATTTCGTCGGCAAGCTTACCCTTGCCGATGAGTCGGTGCGTCTGGTGCCGATTCCAAGCGGTCGTTCGCGCCCGTACGGTATCAACATCGGCAGCGACGGTGTGGTGTGGGCGACTTTGTTCGGTACCAATAAATTGATACGCATCGATCCAGCGACGTTCGAGCTGACCGAGGTGGCCCTGCCGAGACCCGGCGCTCGTCCGCGAAGACTCGAGATCACCTCGGATGGGGCCATTTGGTACGTCGACTATGCGGAAGGCTTCCTCGGCCGCCTGAATCCCGATACCGGTGCCATTGCCGAGTGGCCTGCGCCATCCGGACCCGCTAGCCGCCCTTACGGAATGGAGGTGGACACCCAAGACCGTCTCTGGTTCGTCGAGTCGGGTGTGCGGCCCAATCTATTCGTCGGTTTCGATACCTCGACCGAGGCTTTCATTGCCAGCGTGGCAATCGACAGTGGGGGTGGTACGGTGCGACACATGCACTATGACGAGCCGACCAACACAATTTGGTTCGGCACCGACACCAACACCATCGGCCGCGCCCAATTGCCGGATTAGACCTATTCAGCACGTTTACCTCATGCCTGGGGTTCATGGGCCTGGTCGCTTGGATTTCGTATAGAAAAACCCGGGGACAGACGACAACTCAAGAAGGTTACTTTCTCGCCGGCCGCGGTTTGGGCGGCGTTTTCATCGCCGGATCGCTACTGCTGACCAATCTGTCCGCGGAACAGATGATCGGCCTCAACGGCTCGGCCTACGCTTTCAACCTGTCGAGCATGGCCTGGGAGGTGACCGCGGCGTTCGCCATCATCGTCATGGCATTGGTGTTCCTGCCGCGCTACCTGGTGGGCGGATTCACGACGTTACCCCAATATCTGAGCGAGCGGTTCGACGACCGCGTTCGACGATTGACCGTGCTTCTCTTCATTCTCGGCTACGGGTTGATCACGATTCCATCGGTGTTGTATGCCGGCTCGGTCGCCGTGTTGCAGCTATTCGATATACCGGCGCTCTTAGGTATCGGCTACTCGCCGGCCCTCGTGTTGACCATACTGACCATCGGCGTGGTCGGAGGACTGTATGCGATTGCCGGCGGCCTCAAAGCGGTCGCCGTATCCGACACGCTCAACGGCATCGGGCTACTGATCATCGGCGTCACCGTGCCGGTGCTCGGGCTGATCGAACTCGGCGACGGGAGCTTTACCGACGGCGTCACCAAGTTGACCCAACAAGCGCCACATAAATTGAACGCGATCGGCGCGCCAACCGATCCCACGCCGTTCAGCACCCTGTTTACCGGCATGATCTTGGCCAACCTCTTCTACTGGGGTACCAACCAATACGTCATCCAGCGTACCTTGGGCGCCAAGAGCCTGGCAGAAGGCCAAAAAGGCGTGCTGTTGTCGGGATTTTTCAAGATCGTCGTGCCGTTTCTGATGATGATACCCGGCGTCATCGCGTTTCATCTCTACGGACCTGGGCTTGCTTCGATGGATCAGGCATACCCGCGCCTCGTTGCCGACGTTCTGCCAACCGCCATGGCCGGATTTTTTCTCGCCGTGTTGCTCGGCGCGGTGTTCAGTTCCTTCAACTCGTTGCTCAACAGCGCTGCAACTTTGTTTTGCATCGACATCATCGCACCCTTGAAGCGCGTCCAACCCAGCGATGCGGAGATGATTCGTTTGGCGCGCATTACCGGAATCGTGATCGCCCTGATCTCGTTCGTGATCGCGCCGCTGCTGCAACTGGCTCCGGAGGGACTGTGGCAGGTCGTGCGGCAATTCACCGGTTTTTACAACATTCCCATCATCAGCGTCGTGATTGCTGCGTTTTTCATGCAAAGGGTGCCTGCCGAAGGTGCAATCGCAGCGATCCTGTTTCATTTACCCGCTTACGCCCTCGTGACGTTCGTCTGGGACACCGGCGTACACTTCATTCACTTGTACGCCATCCTGTTCGCCATCGAGATCGGGATAATGTGGGGGGTGGGATGGTTACGACCGCGCACGCCAACACCAAAAACACACCGAGCACCCGTCGATATGACGCCGTGGCGTTGGAGCAAATGGATAAGCGGCTTGCTGGCGGCGTCGGTGGTCGCGATTTACTGGTTGTTCTCGCCGTTGGGCATTGGCGTTAATTGAATTGGTGTCACTTGAATAGATCGGCGTACTGATCGCGCAGCAGGTTCTTCTGCACCTTGCCCATGGTGTTACGCGGCAGTGATGCCACGTTGACGACCATCTTCGGTTGTTTGAAACGGGCAAGTCGATCCTGCAACACCTCTCGAACATCGGGTTCCGTCACCGGGTCGGCCGCCGGCACCACGATGGCAACCACCCCTTCACCGAAATCCGCGTGGGGCACGCCGATGACCGCAGACTCCACCACAGACTCCATCTCGTCGATCAGCTTCTCGACCTCTTTGGGTTAGACGTTGTAACCGCCGGAAATAACCATGTCCTTGGCGCGGCCAACGATCGATACCCGCCCTTGTGCATCCATGACGCCAAGATCCCCGGTGATGAAATACCCGTCGTCGCGAAATTCCTCGGCGGTCTTGTCCGGCATCTGCCAGTAGCCTTGAAAAACGTTGGGACCGCGTACCTCTATCGTGCCCACCTCACCGTTGGGGAGTGCTGCGCCATCATCGTCGGCAATGCGCACCTCGACGCCCGGCAGGGCGAATCCAACGCTACCGGCGACCCGTTCACCGAGCAGCGGATTGGAGGTGTTGATGATGGTTTCGCTCATGCCGTAGCGCTCGAGAATGCGGTGCCCGGTACGCGCCTCCCACGCGGCAAAGGTCTGTTCGGTCAGCGGCGCCGAACCGCAGATGAACACGCGCATGCGCTCGCACACCGTCGAGTCGAAATGCGGTTGGTCCAGCAGCCGCGTATAGAACGTCGGCACGCCCATCATGACCGTGGCCTTGGGAAGGTGACTGAGCACCTCCTCCGCTTTGAAGCTCGACAAGAAGATCGTCGGCGTAGCACCCAGCAGCGCACAGTGCAGCGCAATGAACAAGCCGTGCACGTGGAACACGGGTAATGCATGCAGCAGCACGTCGTCGTCCTGCCATCCCCAACACTCCCGCAGCGCATGGGCGTTACTGGACAGGTTCGAGTGCGTCAGCATCGCCCCCTTCGAACGACCCGTGGTGCCCGACGTATAAAGAATGGCGGCCAGGTCGTCACCCGTTCGTGCGGCGACGGCGTTCGACGGTTCCGCGACGTTGGCCGCGTCGGTCAACGTGCCGTTGCCATCGCTGTCGAGGTCGAGCGTGACGGTGTCCCCGCTGACTGCCGTTAGCGTCGCGCCGTCTTCCGCTCTATGCACAAAGAGTACGGGCCTCGCGTCTTCCAAAAAGTACGCCACTTCTGCCGGTGTGTACGCGGTATTGATCGGCACGAAGGCGCCGCCAACCTGCAAACAGGCCAAATACAGAGCCAACGCCTCTGGGCTTTTGTCAACCTGGGCGAGCACACGATCGCCTGGTGCGACCCCGCGATTCACCAGTACCCGGGCGATGCGGTCGACCTTGTCCCGCATGTCAACGAAGCGCCATACCTGACCGTTGCCCAAGGTCAGGCAAACGCGGTCCGGGTGGCCATCGAATGCCGACCGCAACTCGAGATAGAAGTTTTTACTCATGTTTTTGTTTTCTGGGCAATTTAGTGCGATTCTGGGGGTCTAAACCCGCTTAAGTAGCGCGGAGATGGGTCGAGCCATCGTATACCATGACGCGGGACCCACTGGGAACAATTAGGTGCAATTAGCGTACGCCGTGCTGGCGCTCATCATTCTAACCGGCTGCAAGGATCCGCAAAGCTCCGAACGCGGCGGTTTTGTCCGTCCGCCGACCGAAGTGGTGGTCACAAGCGCACAAATACGAACCATCCACGACGAACTGGAGGCTATCGGCACGACGAAGGCCAACGAGTCGATCACCTTGACGGCTCAGGTCACCGACACGGTCAGTCACGTCAGATTCGAGGATGGCGACCTCGTCGAGAAGGGCGACGTGCTCGTGGAGCTGACCAACGAAGAGGAAACGGCGTTGTTGGCAGAGGCCGAAGCCAATGCGAAGGATGCAGAGTCACAGTTCAACCGCCTCTATGGGTTGTTGGCAAACAAGAGCGTCTCTCAGTCTCTGGTCGATGAAGCGGAGGCCAAATACGACGCCGCTCAAGCTCGCTACCAGTCGATCCTCGCACGGTTGCGCGATCGACTGGTGCTGGCACCGTTCAGCGGCTTGTTGGGATTTCGCGTGATCAGCCCTGGCAGCCTGCTGACCCCGACGACACCCATTACGACATTGGATGATGTCTCGATCATCAAGCTGGACTTCTCCATTCCCGAGGTGCACCTGGGGCTCGTCAAGCCCGGGATGGCACTCATCGCCCGCAGCCCCGCATACCCGGACGAACACTTCGCCGCAACCGTGCGCACCATCGGTTCACGGATCGATGAGGTGACGCGTGCGGCAACGGTGCGCGCGCTCATCAACAACGACGACTTGTTGTTGCGGCAAGGTATGCTCATGACCGTGCGCCTCACCACCGCCGAACGCAAATCGTTGATGGTGCCGGAAATAGCGCTCTTACAACGCGCAGACGAGGTGTTCGTCTACGTGGTCGGCGAAGACAACATCGCAAGGCTACAAGCCATCGAGTCCGGGGTGCGCGATGATGGTTGGGTCGAGGTGCTAGATGGCCTCTCCCCAGGTCAGGAGGTCATTACCGAAGGCGTGATCAAGGTGCGCAACAACGCACAGGTGCGCATCTTAGGACGCCCTGACGAACGGGTCGCCGAGCGCCAACAGGATGGTCAACAGGATCGCATGCGTACCCGCCCATCAGGCGGTGCCAACTAGATGTGGCTCTCTGATACGTCAGTCAAGCGGCCGGTGTTCGCCACCGTGATCAGCCTGCTACTCGTCGCTTTCGGGGTGCTCTCGTTCAACTACCTTCCGCTGCGGGAGTATCCGGATATCAGCCCGCCGATCGTATCGGTCAGCACCACCTACACCGGCGCGGCGGCCGATATCATCGAAACTCGCATTACTCAGATCATCGAAGATCAGATGAGCGGCATCGACGGTATCAAGGCCATCCGCTCGTCGAGTCGCGACGGTCGATCCAGCGTCACGATTGAGTTCGACCTGGATCGCGACATGGAGGAAGCCGCCAACGACGTACGCGACCGGGTCTCGCGTGTGGTCGGACGGCTACCCGAGGATGTCGAGATACCGATCATTTCGAAGTACGACTCCGATCGCCGGCCAGTCATGCACCTCAATCTGACGAGCGAGAGCATGACGATGATGGAACTCGACGATTACGCACGCCGCTACATCGTCGATCGGTTTACGGTCATCCCCGGCGTCGCGGATGCCAGCGTCCGCGGCGGCGGCAGACAGTCGATGCGCATCTGGGTGGACCGCTTGGAGCTCGCAGCGCGGAATTTGACGGTGACCGACGTCGAGGTAGCGTTGCGCCGCGAAAATATCGAGCTACCTGCCGGCCGACTCGAGACCGACGACCGAGAACTGCGCCTGCGCCTTGCGCGCAATTATCAATCTCCCGAGGACTTTCGCGCATTGGTGATCGGAACGGGGGAGCAGGGTCATCCGATCCGCCTCGGCGAGGTCGCAAAAGTCGAGCTTGCGCCCGCCAACTATCGCGACCTGTACCGGGTCAATCAGAAGACCATGGTCGGCATCGGCATCTCCAAGCAGTCCAAAGCCAATACCTTGGAGACGTTAGAAGGCGTCAAAGCCGAAATCGCGCGATTGCAGGCAACGCTACCGGCCCGCATGGAACTCATCGCCAGTTCCGACGAGTCAGTCTTCATTCGCGAAGCCATCGATTCGGTTTTTCAGACCATTCTGATCACGACCGCGTTGGTCAGCGTCGTCATCCTGCTGTTCCTGGGTAACGTGCGTACCATGTTGATTCCGGCAATCACCATTCCGGTATGTCTGACCGCCGCGTTCATGGCGCTGGCGCTTTTCAATTACTCCGTCAACCTCATTACTCTCCTAGCCCTGGTACTGTCCATCGGTTTGGTCGTCGACGATGCCATCGTGGTCCTCGAGAACATCTATCGCCGCATCGAAAACGGTGAACCGCCTTTGTTGGCCGCGTATCGAGGGGCTCGGCAGGTCTCGTTTGCGGTCGTGGCCACCACCGCGGTTTTAGTCGCCGTGTTCATGCCGATCATCTTTTTACAAGACAACATGGGCGTGATCTTCAGCGAATTGGCCGTGGCGATCAGTGCAGCCGTGATCATCTCGAGCATCTTGGCGTTGTCGCTGACGCCGATGATGTGCTCGAAGATTCTCAAGCAAAGCACCCGCTCGAACATCGTCACGCAATTCGTGGATCGCTGTTTTTCGCGGTTGGAGAAAGCATATAAGCGTGCGTTGACATTCTTGTTGCGTTTTAGTTGGTTTGCGTTCGCTGTACTGTTCGGCATGATGGGCTTTGCCTACTGGCTACTTGAATTGATTCCCGAGGAATACGCGCCCACTGAAGATCAGGGGCTGATCTTCGCACGCGTGTCCGCCGCAGAGGGCACCGGCATCGAGCGCATGAAGAAAGAAATAGAGAAGCTGGAGGCGCCGGGACTCAAACTCGTCGAAACCGGCGAAATCTCGAGGCTGATGGTATCCGTCCCAGGCTGGGGAAGCTCCGGCACCAACAGCGGCATGATGATCATCTCGTTGGCGCCGTGGCAGGAACGCGAGCGTACGACCGCCGAAATCGCTCAAGCGTTGACGCAAGAATGGCAGCACGTGCCGTCCCTCAGGGCGTTCGCCTTTTCGCGTTCCGGACTTTCGCGAGGCGGAGGCGACCAGCCGGTACAATTCGTTCTAGGCGGTCCGAACTATGCGGTGCTGGCCGAATGGCGGGACATCATCCTGGATCGAGCCGCAGAGTATCCCGGTCTACAACGCGTCGATACGGATCTCAGAGAAACCCAGCCACAGGTGATGGTGCGCATCGACAAGAACCGGGCGGCATCGTTGGGCGTTTCCGTACAGAACATCGGTCGTACCTTGGGTACGATGATGAGCGAGCAACGCATTACCACTTACGTTCGGGATGGCGAAGAGTACGACGTCATACTGCAAGCCAGGGATGACCAGCGCGCGTCTGCCCGGGATCTCGAAAACATCTACGTTCGCTCGGAGACCAGCGGCAAACTGGTGCCACTGGCCAACCTCATTTACATCGACGAGACCGCAGGGGCCGCATCGCTGAACCGCTACAACCGTATGCGCGCCGTTACCATCCGCGGCAACTTGGCGCCGGGATACGCCCTCGGCGACGTGCTACGATTCCTCGAGAACACCGTTCGCGAAGAACTGCCGCAAACCGCACAGATCGACTATCGAGGCGAGTCTCTCGAGTACAAAGAAGCCGCGGGTAGTCTGTTGTTTACGTTTGGCCTGGCACTGCTGATCGTGTTTTTGGTGCTCGCCGCACAATTCGAAAGCTTCGTCCATCCGTTCGTGATTCTCCTGACGGTACCTCTAGCTGTGGCAGGAGGATTGCTCGGTCTCTACGCCATGGATTTGACGCTCAACATCTACAGTCAGATCGGTATCGTCATGCTGATTGGTATCGCCGCTAAAAACGGCGTGTTGATCGTCGAATTCATCAACCAGCTGCGCGATGCCGGCAAAGATTTCGAGGACGCGATCATCGAAGCCGCCGGCATTCGACTACGGCCGGTCGTCATGACGACCATCGCAACGCTGATGGGGTCGATTCCGTTGATTGTCGCCGTCGGTGCCGGTTCCGAAAGCCGCCACGTGCTCGGTATCGTGATCTTCTCCGGCGTGAGTCTCGCAACCTTTTTGACGTTGTTCGTGGTGCCGGCCTTCTATCGGCTGTTAGCCCGCAAGACCGGTTCGCCCGAGCGAGTGGCCCGTGAACTCGACACGCTGGCAGGCCAACGCATCACCCCTTAACAGCGGCTAAATGGCTCACCGCGGGCGACCGCAACGGCTCGAGGTGTCGCTCAATGTCGCGAGGGTCCTCGATGGGGACCGTACAATAGTCCGGGTTGCAGACGTACAGCGCGGGTCGGCCGCGATCAGGGTACCGACCCGGTGCTTCGAAATGCACGAGTTTGCGCGGGTGGTAGGTGCCTAAGGCGCCATCGAAGAGTGCTCGCGCCGCCGCATCGCTTGCATCGCCGACAATGGAAAACTCCACGTAGGCGGCCGCGAGCTGTTCTAACGCAAGCGCCAACTCCCCCGTGACCTTGCCTTCACGTCCGACGATATCGGGGTGTGCGACGGCTTGGATCGTCCGAATGGCCAGATCTTCGTAGCGGCTGTCCTTGCGGTAGACGCTCAAGTCATACAACAACCTAGCGGCCACCGCGTTCTGCTCCAGTGGCTTGCGCGGCGCAACGTGGCGCGACGTTGCGTCTAATTGCGAGCTGTAGAACCCGCCGTTCACGTCGTCTGCCAACCGGTCGATCATGCTGTCGACCAATTGTTGCGCGGTATCGAGCCACAGCGTGTCGCCTGTCGCCCGATACAGCGCGAGTAAACCCGTGCCGAACCAAGCCTGCGCCCCCAAGAACGGCTTCGCGCCCGTGTAGTGTTCACGCATGCGGTTGTCGGAGTCCACCGGCCCACTCGCGACACTCTGCAACATCCAGCCATCGGGTGCGCGCCGTTCCGCGATGAGTCGGTGTGCGGCACGCTCGGCTACGCGCAGGTAGTTGATCTCACCGGTCGCCTCAAACGCGCGTGCGTATCCGTTGATAACCTCGCCGTTCTTGTCCGTATAGAC
>CBDTZM010000012.1:0-13354 GCA_965364915.1 uncultured Pseudomonadales bacterium
CACGTGACGGTGAGTTGCATGATGCGGTCGTGATCACCCAGACCCGTTCCGATCACATGGCATACATTCTCGATGAACGGTTTGGCAACTTTGGTGGAGATTTCAGCTTCGATTTCAATCGAGGCGACTTTGGCCAGATGCGCCACCGCATACTGACCGGCAAGGGCCCGCGGTTGACCGACTTGGATGAAAACCTGGGCGACTACTTCGGTGTCGATGCGGGCGTGTTGGTGTTAGAGGCGCCTGAGGACAGCGAGCTGAAGAGCGGCGATGTTTTGTTGCGGCTCGACGGCGAGGTGCCGCAGTCGGCTCGCGACGCGCGGCGCACGATCGCGCGCGCCGACAGCGCTATCGAGGCTGAGATCATGCGCAAGAAGCGTGAGCGGACGGTAAGCTTGGCGCCGCGCAGTTTCGTGCTCGGCGGCCTCTCCGGCGGCGATCACGTCAAGATCATTCGACTCCAGAGGGATGGCGATCACGATATCGATATCGAAGTGATCGTGGACGAGGACTAAAGGCGTGCTCGGTAGGTATTAGCCTATACGGACAGCCGCTCCAATTGTTCGGTCGCCTCCAACCACTGTTGTTCTGCCTTTTCCAAGCGACCGCGCAGCGATGCGGCAATCTTTAGCGCCGCGTCCAACTCCGGCGCTGGAGTCGACCGGTAAACGTTTGGGTCAGCCAGTTGGGTCTCGATGGCTTGCAGCTCCGTGGTGACTTTTGCCATCTCCTTTTCCAACTGTGCGAGCCGATCGGTCAGCGGTTTCACTGCCGCACGGCGTTCGGCCGAGGCCTGCCGCTTGGCGCGTTTGCCGACATCCGCTGGACCGGTATTGGTCGGTTTATCGATGACCGTGCGGGAGGCGGAGTAAACCTCGAGATCCTCGCGGTAGACGCGCAGCCGACCGCCGTCGATGAGCCACAGTTCGTCCACGGTCCGCGTCAGCAGACTGCGGTCGTGGGCAACGAGGACCAATGCCCCCCGGTATGCCTGCAATGCGCGAATCAGCGCCTCGCGCATGTCGAGGTCCAGGTGGTTGGTAGGCTCGTCCAGCACCAGCAGCGCCGGTTTGGCCAGTGCGATGAGCGCCAGGACGAGACGTGCTTTCTCTCCGCCGGAGAGGCTCGCTGCAGGCCGCTCGACCATGTCGGCGCCGAAGCCCCAGGTGCCCAGGTAATCGCGAACCCGTTGTTCTCGCCAAGCCTCCATGGCTGTCTGGATGTGGGTGAACGCGGATGCGTGGCCGTCGAGCTCTTCGAGCTGGTGCTGGGCGAAGTAGCCGATGCTGGCATGACGCCCTCGCGACAGTTCCCCGGCGAGCGGCGCCAGCGTGCCTTCCAGGCACTTCAAGAAAGTCGACTTGCCGGCACCGTTGGGTCCGAGCACGCCGATCCGTGCACCGGGTAGGATGGATTGGCGGATGCCGGAGACCACCACGTTGCCGGCGTAGCCGAGCTCGACGTCCCGCAGCGTGATGAGCGGGTGCGACATCTTATCCGCCTCGAAGGTGAACGTATAAGGCGTATCTAGGTGCACGGGGGCAACTTGTTCCATGCGCTCCAGGGCTTTCAAACGACTCTGGACTTGCTTGGCTTTAGAGGCCTTGGCGCGAAACCGGTTGACGAATTTCTCCAGATGCGCGATCTCGCGTCGTTGTTTGACGAACAGGTTTTGCCGGCGCGTCAGCATTTCGGCGCGCTGGCGCTCGAAGGCGCTGTAGCCGCCCTTGAACAAGTTTGCGACCGCATTATCGACGTGCAACGTGTGGCTAGTGGCGCGATCCAGGAACTCGCGATCGTGGGCGATGACCAGCAGCGTGCCTTCGAAGCGCTTCAACCACCCTTCCAGCCAGAGCGTCGCTTCCAGATCGAGGTGGTTGGTCGGCTCGTCGAGCAGCAGCAGGTCGGCCGTCGCCATGAGACTCTGGGCGAGGTTGAGGCGGATGCGCCAGCCGCCGGAGAACGCCTCGAATGGTTGCTGAAACTCCGCGGCCGTGAAGCCGAGCCCATGCAGGATCGTCGCGGCCTTGGCTTCGGCCGCGTAGCCATCGAGATCGGCAAACTTGGCATGCAGTAGTGCGGCTTGTTCCGGGGCGTCGTCAGGGTCGGTGTTGGCGAGCGCGTCTTCGACACGTCTCAGTTCTTGGTTGCCATCGAGCACGTAGTCGAGCGCGGATTGCGCGCTTGGCGCGACCTCTTGGGCCATGTGCCGGACCTGCCAGGACCCTGGCACGACGATGTCGCCGACCTCGGGCTGTAGTTCGCGGAGTATGAGAGCGAACAAGGTAGATTTGCCGACGCCGTTTTTGCCGACGACACCGACCTTCTGGCCCGGATGAATCGTGAATTCCAGGTGCTCGAACAGCGTCCGTCCGGAACGCTTGAAGGTCACGTCTAGCGCTTGCAGCATGAGCGGCGCGAGGTCCGTTAGGCGCTGGCGGAATTTTCGTGTTTGGGGTGACGTCCGGCGGCTTTCGGGCGTTGGCGGATAGACTGCCGGGTATTGTGGAGGGCGGGTTGCTGGTCTTCGATCCAGGCCACCAGTGCCCGCCAGGCCACACTCTCTTTGCGGGCAGCGCGGCAGTCGCGCATATCGATGATGCCTTGGCCGAATTCGATCGCGTCGCTGTATATTGGGCTGTCGCGGAAGGTGGCGACGGCGGGAACGTCCAGGCAGCCGAGAAAGTGCATCAACTTGGTGTGGGTGTCGGTGTTGGGTTGCACGCGGTTGGCAATGACTCCAACGGGCCGCGGTTTCGAACGGAAGGCGCGATGGGTCAGCAGGTCGGCAATGAAACGACCTCCTGCGCGGATGTCGATGGATGACGGCAGCACCGGCACGAGTATGACGTCGGCTTGCTTCAACAGCCCTTCGAGGTCGCATTCACGCGCGGTCGAGTGGCCATCGACGATGATGCGTTCGATATCGGGCGACATACGGTTGTGGTAGGTCTGGGTTTGGTACATGTTGGCGCGCTCGTGGGCTCGCACGACATGTACGGGCGGCAGGTCGCTATCGCGCTGTTCGGCCCAATAGCTGCTGGACGCTTGGGGATCGTTGTCGACAAGCGCAACCTCCACGCCTTTGGAGGCATAGGCGACGGCCAGGTTGGTTGCGATCGTCGTCTTACCGCAGCCGCCCTTCCCGTTGATCACCAATATGCGGCGAGCTGGTGGCTCCATATTTTTTCGGCCCTTTGCCCGAGTCCCATCTCGGTTTTGCTTCTAGAGCTCTTGTTCCGACACCGGCTAGCGGCCGGTCCTTCCCTTGGCTGCCTTCTTGTGGGCAACCTGTGGACAACTATAACATTGGAATTTGGGCCGGTACCAGACCCCTGCCCAAGGCGCTTTCGGAGCGGCTCAACCCTTGGCGCGCCACTGCAGCACGGCGACGCCAGCGATAGCCACGAATCCCACGAGTGCCCAGCCGGGCAGGGTCAGGCCGAATGACCAGACCACCTCCGCACAATCTCCCGTACCGGAGGTCATGGCCTTCAACACCTCGGTGAAAGGCAACGCGTCAATCATGTACTCGAGGCTAGGGCCACAGGCAGGTACCTGATCGGCGGGTAAGCTCTGCAACCACAGTTGGCGAATGGCGAAAGCGCCGCCCACGCCGGCGGTAAATATGGTCAGTAGCGGATAGATCCCCCAGCGCGGATTGCGGAGCAAGCCGACGTAGGCGATGAGCCCGGAGAAGAAAAACCAAATGCGCTGCATGAGGCACAGCGGACAGGGGTCCATGTCGAATTGGTGCTCCATGATTTGCGCACCAAATAGCAATCCGCCGGCGGCGATGATGAGAATTAGCGCGTAAGCCTCGCTAGTGAGTCGGTCGATCATGTGATCCTTGTACGTTGACGACGATTTTGCCGATGGCGCGGCGCTCGGAAAGACAGCGCATGGCTTCGGCATAGTCTTCGAGTGGAAAGGTGCGCCCGATGAGCGGGTCGATGGCGCCTTGCTCGTAGAGGGCGAGAATCTCGGCGAAGTTCTCGGTATTTTGCTCCGGCCAGCGCGCCGACCAGGCGCCGTAAAAAACCCCGACCACCTGACAGCTCTTGAGCAAGATCAGATTGATCGGAACGCTGGGAATGTTCCCGGCTGCGAAGCCGATGACCAATACGCGTCCGTACCAATTGATACAACGCATGCACTGGTCGAAGAAGTCGCCGCCGACCGGGTCGTATATCACGTCGGCGCCGCGGCCGTTGGTCAGCGCCTTAACCTGGTCCTTGAACTTGCCATCACTGTAGTCGATGAGCTCGTCCGCCCCGGCTGCCTCGGCGGCTGCTAGTTTTGCCGGGGAGCTGGCAGCGGCAATGACGCGTGCGCCCAAGGCTTTGCCGAGTTCGACGGCGGCTATGCCGACACCGCCGGCAGCACCCAACACCAGCAGCGTCTCGTCCGGTTGCAGCGCGGCCCGTTGGTGCAGGGCATAGTAGGAGGTGCCGTAGGTGGTGGAGATGGCGGATGCCTGCTGGAAACCCATGCTGTCAGGCATGTGCCGCAGGCTTTTCTGCGGTACGGCAACCCGTTCCGCAAACCCACCGTAGCCGGTACCGCCAAACACACGGTCCCCGAGGGCGAAGTCGGTCGCGTTGCTACCCAGCGCGCATACCGTACCGGCGAGTTCGCCGCCCGGCGAAAACGGCAACGGCGGCTGGCTCTGGTACTTGCCCGCAATCATGAGCACATCCGGGAAGTTCAGCGCCGAGGCAGCGACGTCGACCAGTACATCGTCCGGTCCGAGCTGCGGCTCGGGCACCTCCTCGAGCACCAGCTGTTCCGGTGGCCCATAGTTTTTGCAGAGTACGGCGCGCAAACTTCGAATTCCGTGGTGGCAATGAGGCCGGTAAGGTTAACGGCCGTGGTTCAGGCGTCAACCGTCCTTATCCAGGTTTGCGCGTGGGTCAAAAGGTCCGGGAAGTATGACGCAAAGTCGTCCTGCAATGCCGGCAGGCTTGCGCGCACGAAATCGGCGAGCGCACCGTTCAGTTCCTCGCGTTGCAGGCGCCGGGTGATCGAGTACAAACCTCGCTCCATGATGTCAAAGGCATGATAGTTGGCCAACAGGTCATCTTCGATCATCCAGTCGACGTAGCGTTGCTGGCGCTCGTCCAACCGGTGGGCGTGTGCCGCGATCAGTTCGTAGCAGCGCTCGCTGAACTCTGGGAGCGGTTGATGATGTCGCTCGGTCCATGTGACGGCAAGGCAATGATCGGCGATCACGTCGACGAAGATTGGTGCAAAGCGCCGAAGTTCGGCGGGAAAGCGGTTGCAGCTCGTGCGGATGCCTTGCATTTGGTTGCTATGTGCGTCGATGCGGCGGTGTAAGCGCACACCTGTCTGCAAGGTGGGCGGCCAGCCCGAGGGCACCGCGCCTTTGACGAAGTCGCCTAGCACCCCTCCTGCGATGAGGTCCTCGGTCAGTCCCTCGTCGTCGGGTTTGGCTTGGGCCGCTAGCAGACAGTGTGCGAGAAAGTTCACTAGACTGTGAGATAACTTTCCAGGAAGGTCTCGAAATCCACAGTGTCGCCTGCTTCGAGGGCCTGTTGTTCGGTCAAGGAGCGGGCGGCCGTCGCTTGGTATTCGGCGAGTTCGCGCCGTGCCAGGGGATGGTCGCCGAAGTATCCCTTGTGCGCTATGGATTGATTCATCGCGAAACGAAAGAACGGAATATTTTGACTGGCCATGGTGGCGAGGATGCGCGCCGACGGGGTGAGGTCCGCATTGTTGAGGCGCGCGCGCTGTTGTTCGAGCGTGTAGCCGTACAGTTCGCCGCCGTGTGCACAATCGAGCAACTCGGCCACGGCTTGGCATTGATTCAAGATCTGCTCGGCCCAGTCGTCCCGTGTGCAGTCACCGAGCCTGAGTCCCGGTTCACGACCACGTTCGACGATGGTGAGTTGATTGGCGCGCGTCGCATTTGACTCCGTTTGGCTGTCGTCCGGACTCTCGGCGAGTAAACAGAACATCAAGAACGTATCCAAGAAACGCATTTGATGTTCGTCGATGCCAACGCGCAAAAATGGATTGATGTCGAGGCAGCGCACCTCGACGTACTCCACACCACGGCGCTGGAGTGCGGTCAAAGGCCGCTCGCTCGGTTGAATGGGTCGCTTCGGACGGATCGTGCCGTAGAATTCGTTTTCGATTTGCAACAACGCCGTATTCAGCTGTCGATATGCGCCGTTTACCTTCACGCCGATCGCTTCGTAAGGCGCGTAGGATTGCGTCAGCGCTTCGTGCATGGTCGTCGCGTAGGAATCCAAGCTGTTGTACGAAATGTGTAGATCGCTCTGTGCGTCGCTTTGGTAGCCGAGACGTCCCATGCGCAACGCCGTGGCGAAAGGCAGGTATAGGGTCCCCTCGTCGAGACCTTCGAGGCCGTGGTCGAGGTTGCGGGCGAACGAACGGCAGATCGCCGGCGATGCGCCAAACAGGTAGATCAAAAGCCAACTGTGGCGACGGAAGTTGCGTATCAAACCGAAGTAGCTTTCGGTGATGAAATCTTGGTCGGCTTGCACCCCTAGAACGGCGGCGTAGTGCGTCCAGAATGCCTCGGGCAGCGAAAAGTTGTAGTGGATGCCCGATATCGTCTGCATGAGGCGTCCATAACGGTTGCCAAGTCCCAGACGGTAGACGGTTTTGGCCTGCGCGATGTTCGACGTGCCGTATTGACCAACCGGAATACTCGCGTCGTCGCCGAGAATGCAAGGCATGGACGCTGTCCACAGCAGCTCCGAGTCAAGGCCTCGATAGACGAATCGATGAATGTCGTCCAGCTGGCGAACGCAAGCCTCCGGCGTCGATTGTACGTCGGTGATGAGTTCCAATTGGGCTTCGGAAAAATCCGTCGTGATGTGTGGGTGGGTCAACGGCGAGCCGAGGCTCAACGGATGCGGTTGGCGTGAGAGTGCTCCGTCGACGGTGACCCGCAGGCTTTCCTTTTCGATACCGCGCTGGATACCTTTGAGTTCCGAGCAGTTGTCGCGAAACGCCGCTAGCGTCGTTTCGGCAATGCTTAATTTTAGGTTAGTAATCTGCAGAAGGGCCCGCGTCTACGATGGCTTGCTCGACGTCGAACTTTTTGAAGTTCTCGACGAATTTGCCAATCAGGGTTCGCGCCGCCGCGTCGTAGGCGTCCTTGTCCGACCAGGTATTGCGAGGGTTTAGCAACGGACTGTCGACTCCCGGGACCGCGGTCGGGATATCGATGTTGAAGCCGTCCAAGTGCTCGACTTCGACGTTGTCCATGGCGCCGCTTTGGATCGCGCCGATGATTGCCCGAGTCACTGGAATCTTGAAGCGTTCGCCGACACCGTAGCTGCCGCCCGTCCAGCCGGTATTGACGAGGAACACCTTGGAATCGAAATCCTCGAGGCGGCGAATCAAGAGTTGCGCGTACACGCCCGCCGGCCTCGGGAAGAACGCGGCACCAAAACACGTGGAAAAGGTCGCCTCATAGGCTTCCGTCGAGCCCACGACCGTGGATCCAACCGCGGCGGTATAGCCCGAGAGGAAGTGATACGCGGCGGCCTGTTTGGACAAAATGGAAACGGGTGGCAGCACGCCGCTGACATCGCAGGTCAAAAAGATAACGTTGTTGGGTTCTCCGGCCCGGTTGTCGGGCACCTTGAGTTCGATATTCGACCGTGGATAACAAGCCCGCGTGTTTTCGGTGAGCGTGCTGTCCGTATAGTCGGGCTCGCGCGTCTCCGGGTCTATGACCACGTTCTCGACGATCGCTCCGAAGGCGATGGCGTCGAAGATGACCGGTTCGTTTTCGCGGCTGAGATCGATGCATTTGGCGTAGCAACCGCCTTCGAAATTGAACACCGTGCCTCTACCCCAGCCGTGCTCGTCATCGCCGATCAAAAACCGGCTGGGGTCTGCGGACAAGGTAGTTTTGCCGGTGCCGGATAGACCGAAAAACAAGGACACGTCATTGTCCTTACCGAGATTTGCCGAACAGTGCATCGGCAACACGTCTTTCTCGGGTAGCAGAAAATTCAACACGCCGAACATGGACTTCTTCATCTCGCCCGCGTAACGCATACCGGCGAGTAGTACTTTGCGTTGGGCGAAGTTGATCATCACCGTACCGTCGCTAGCGGTCCCATCGCGGTCGGGATCGCACGAGAATTCCGGCGCGTTGACGACCTGCCAGATTTCCTTGTTGTGAGGATTGTAGTGATCCGGAGAGATGAACAAGGCTTTGCCGAACAGGGTATGCCAGGCGTACTCGGTGGCGACTTCTATCGGCAGGTAATGTTCTGGGTCGGCACCGACGTGCAGATGGGAGACGAAGCTCTCAGTGTCCCCCAGATGTATCTGCACCCGATCCCACAACGCTTCGAATACCTTTGGTGCTACGGGTAAGTTGATTGCGCCCCAGTCGATGGCTTCGGATGTCGATGGCTCGTCGACGATGAAGCGGTCCTTTGGGGAACGTCCGGTGCGGTGGCCGGTCTCGACGACGATGGCGCCGTTGCTCGCAAATTGACCCTCACCGCGAATCACGGCTAGCTCGGCAAGCTTCGCGGCAGACAGGTCTACGTACGTGCTCGATTTGCCAGTGGTAGCGATATCGACAGCCATGGAATAGGTCTAACGTCCCCTCAAGTCGACAGATTATGCCAGAGCCAAAAAGTCAGGCATATATTCAATAAAAAGGCTTTCGAACGGTTGTCATTCGTGTCTAGTCGCCCCGTTGTTGCAGGCGTTGCAGCGCACGGCGATCGCGTTTGTTGGGTTTGGTGTCGGGTATTTTGAGCCCCGCCCTCTCCATGCGACGCCGCGCGACCTCGGCTTCACGGCGTTCGATGCTGTCCAGGGTCTCCTTAAAGAGGGCCGCGGCAACCGTGGCGTTGCCGCGTTGGTTCGCGGTGGCGGTCACGATGACGGTGCGCGTGGTCCAGCCGCGTCGAATGTCGAGTTCATCACCCGGGCCGACGTCTTTCGCGGGTTTCGCACGGTTGCCGTTCAGTTGGACGTGGCCAGCCTCGACGGCGGTCTTGGCCTGGGCGCGCGTCTTGAAAAATCGTGCTGCCCACAGCCACCGATCGAGCCGCACTTTATCCACCGGAACATCCACCGGAACGCTCGTCGGGCAGCAACTCGCTGAAGTCATTGAACGCTGGAAACTCCAGCCCGGTGCGATGCGGGCGTGCGGAATCCGGTTGGTAAATCGTCAACAGACGTTCGATACCAAACTTTGCCGCGGCTTCGAGAACGGCGTGGTTGTCGTCGATGAACAGCGTGCGCTGCGGGTTAAAGGCATGTTCCTCGGCCAGACGTTGCCAGAACCTCGGGCTTTCCTTGGGGGCACCATAGTCGTGACAGGAGATGGTGCTATCGACGCGGTCGGTGAGGTTCGAGTGTGCGTTCTTGACCGACAGGCTGTCCCGGTGGGCGTTGGTCACCAACAGACGGGTGGTGCCGCGCTTGCCCAACCACGTGAGGAAATCGAGAGCCCCGGGACGGTATTGAATCAGGTGGCTAAGCTCGCGATGCAGGGCAACCACATCAAGCTTGGTATAGCTCGCCCAGTAATCCAGACAGTAGAACTCGAGGCGATGACGAATCTCCTGCATGTGGCTAAAGAGCGCCTTGCGCGCCTCGGATTCGGAAATGCGTAGCCGCTCGCCGTACTTCGCCGGGAGCAGGTGGTTCCACAAGGTGTTGTCGTAGTTGAGGTCGAGTAGCGTACCGTCCATGTCGAGCAACACGGTATCGATTTGGTCCCAATCGATCATCTGGATAGGTATAACACTTATCTTCATATAATGCGGGTTTGACCGGGAGCCATCGATGGCGGTGCCACAGATCCTGAGAAAACGCACGCTGGCCAAGAGCCGGCTGTTCACGATCGAGGAGCTCGATCTGAAGTTTGCCAACGGTGAGGAGCGAACCTATGAAAGGCTGCCTACCCAGGGGCCGCCGGCCGTCATCGTCGTTGCGGTGTGTGACGACCGCGAGTTCATGTTGATTCGCGAGTATGCCGCGGGTTTTCACGAGATGCAGCTAACCCTGCCGAAAGGCACGGCAGAGCCCGGTGAAAGCCTCGAGGCAGCGGCGAATCGCGAATTGCAGGAAGAGATTGGATTTGGCGCGCGCAAGGTGCAGTTTCTCAAACAACTGACGCTGGCGCCGGGCCACATGGGCTTTACCATCAACGTGATGTTGGCGGAAGATCTCTACCCCCGGCGATTGCCGGGAGACGAACCGATTGCGCCGGAACTGGTGCGTTGGCCCATCGCCAAGATGGACGAATTGATTGTCGGTGAAGAGTTTGCCGAGGCGCGCGCCATCGCAGCGCTGTGTCTCGCGCGGCAGGCGCGGAGGAGTGATTAGTTGAAAACCGAACTGATCGAACTGACTCGACGTGCGGGGGACGCCATCTTGGCCGTCTACGCAGGCGATTTCGAGGTACAAATCAAAGCCGACGCATCACCGTTGACGATGGCGGACCTCGCGGCCCACCGCCTCATCGAGTCGACGCTGCGAGAACTGACGCCGGACATACCGTTGCTTTCCGAGGAATCGGTGCCGCCGGCTTTTTCGGAAAGGCAGCGCTGGTCGCGCTATTGGTTGGTCGATCCGTTGGACGGAACGAAAGAGTTCGTCAACAAGAACGGCGAGTTTACCGTCAACATAGCGCTCATCGAAAACCGCCGCCCGGTGCTCGGTTTCGTCGGCGTGCCGGTACAGAACAAGGTGTATGTCGGCGATGTGCGTGCGGGAACTTGTGAGTGCCACACTGGCAACAAGGTCAGCCGCTTGTCCGGCCGCACCATGCAGACAGCCAACGGCGTAACGGTGGTGGCGAGCCGCAGCCACGGCGGCGAGCGGCTAGAAGCCTACTTCGCATCGCTACGGGACGTCTTCCCCAAGGTTGATCGCACGCCGGTGGGTAGTTCGTTGAAACTCTGCATCCTCGCCGAGGGCGATGCCGATCTCTATCCGCGTTTGGGGCCGACCTCGGAGTGGGATATTGCTGCGGCCCATGCCGTGCTCGAAGCGGCGGGCGGCGGCGTTTGGCGGACAGATGGCGCACCGATCGAATACAACAAATCCGAGTTCCTGAACCCAGAGTTCATCGCGGTCGCCGATGCCGCGTACCCGTGGTTCGACACGCTACCCGCGGTGCCCCAGCTCTGACATACTCGTTGGCTTTTTTTGGGGGATTGAAATGGCTGACTTAGCGTCACGGCCGGTACCGCGTCCCACGCCGGAGACACAACACTTTTGGGAAGGCACACAGTTGGGCGAACTGCGCCTGCAGCGCTGCGATGAATGCGCTGCGGTGTACTTCCCCCCACGCCCGTTCTGCCCAAAATGCAGCTCGAAGTCAGTCACGGTATTTGCCGCGAGCGGCCACGGCACGCTGCACAGTTACGTCATCAACGAGCGCCCGCATCCCGCATGGTCGGCGCCCTACTGTATAGCGCTGGTCAAGCTTCTCGAAGGACCGACGATGATGAGCAACGTGGTCGGCTGTCCGCAAACCCCCGAGGCGCTGCAGCTGGATATGGCGTTGCAAGTCACCTTTGAGGTGTTGACAGAGACCATCACGCTGCCGCTGTTCAAACCGTCGGGGGCTGGACAATGAGCGGCGTGGCGATCGTGGGTGCGGCGGAAACCACCGAGCTCGGCAAGATCCCTCACATGAGCCAACTGCAGCTACACGCCGATGCTGCACTCAATACGCTAGCCGATGCCGGTTTGTCGATAGGCGATATCGATGGCTTGGCGACCGCCGGCGAGTCGCCTACCGGTGTCGCCCACTACCTTGGCATCACGCCGAATTGGGTCGACAGTACTAGCGTCGGTGGCTGTTCGTTCATGATTCACGTACGCCATGCGGTCGCGGCCATTCAAAGCGACCAGTGCCACACCGTTTTGATTACGCATGGCGAAAGCGGACGCTCGAACATCGGCCGCGGCGGACGGCCAGGGGGCGCTGCCACGTTGGCTGGCCAATTCGAGATGCCGTACGGCCCAGTGGGCCCGCCAACGATGTTTACGTTGCCGGTGTTGCGCTACATGAAAGACTTCGGGTTGACGCACGAACAGCTGGCCATGGTGGCAGTCGTGCAACGCCAATGGGCGGGCCTGAACCCACGGGCGAGCTTCCGCGATCCGATCACCGTCGACGATGTTTTGAATTCGCGTATGATCGCCTATCCCTTCCACTTGTTAGAGTGTTGTCTTGTCACCGATGGTGGCGGTGCACTGATCCTGACGGCGGCCGAGCGCGCCAAGGACTTCCCGCAGCGGCCGGTGTATGTCATGGGTAGTGGCGAGAGCGTCGAGACGCCGATGGTCAGCCAGATGGAAGACCTGACGAGTTCCCGGGCGTTTCGCATCGCCGGTGCTAGGGCGATGGCCGATGCCGGAATCAGTCATGCGGACGTCGACCACATGATGGTCTACGACGCGTTCGCGCATCTGCCTATCTATGGCCTCGAGGACCTTGGGTTTTGTCAGAAAGGCGAGGCCGGCCCGTTCATTGCGGAAGGTAATACCGCGCCCGGCGGCCGCTTGCCGCTAAACACCAACGGCGGCGGCTTGTCGTTCATGCATTCCGGGATGTACGGCATGTACGCGTTGCAAGAAAGCGTGCGCCAGATTCGCGGGACCGCGGCCGCGCAAGTTGCGGATGCCGAAGTCTCGCTGTGCTTGGGCGTGGGCGGCATGTTTGGTGCCAGCGGTTGTATTGTGTTGGGTAACACGTAGTGCGACGTGTTATGCATAAACGCATTGCCGATCAATAACAACACCGCCAACGGCGTTTGCGTGTTTGTTGCGCTAACAAGAAAAGGGGTGGGGGGTTGGCCTCAACTAACCGGCGCTCTATGTTGTGCGTTCGCCCTGCCGAGGAGAAATACACTGTATATACATACAGCGCCGGCTAGTGAGGTGGCCTAATATACAGAAAAAAAGTCGGAAAAAAAGCCTGCTTGAGGCTCGTTGATCCAACGCATCGAAAATCACCAACGGCATCAAGAAGTTAGCCGGTGCGAATCCATATTTCCTTCACTTTTGCGATGTCTGGGCAGGATGACGCGAATCCGAGCTTACAAATGCCCGACACTTTTGATGCGCCAGGAAATTGCCGCGTTCTCGGTGGAGGAGTAAAAAAGAACTAGTAACAGGCGGTTTGACAGAGGGCGTCCAAGAACGCCTCGCTGACCAGCCTGTCGCAGTCCGACTAACTGGGGGACATCCATGGACGGGCAGAGAGATGGGCTCGTTGAGTCCAATGAAACCACGGCGCGGTTCGTCGCGTATTTGGGGCCGTATCTATTCTGGGGAGTGGTGTGCGCAATCACCGCCGGGATATGGC
>CBDTZM010000013.1:0-13273 GCA_965364915.1 uncultured Pseudomonadales bacterium
TTGATCAAAGGTGAACCCGGCACGGGCAAGACCATGTTGGCCGAAGAAGTGTCTTCCACGCTTGGGTTGCGCCTCATTCAGTGGCACATCAAGTCTTCGACCAAGGCGATCAACGGTTTGTACGAGTACGACGCCGTGTCGCGATTGAGGGATTCGCAGCTCGGTGACGAACGGGTACAAGATATTCGCAACTACATCAAGAAAGGCAAGTTGTGGGACGCGTTCGAGTCCGAGGAACGGGTGGTGTTGCTCATCGATGAAATCGACAAGGCGGACATCGAGTTTCCCAACGATCTTCTGCAAGAGCTCGACCGTATGGAGTTCTTTGTTTACGAAACATCGGAGACGATCAAGGCGAAGCTACGGCCCATCGTCATGATTACGTCCAACAACGAGAAAGAGTTGCCCGATGCTTTTTTGCGGCGCTGCTTTTTCCACTACATCAACTTTCCCGATCGCGAGACCATGCAGCAGATCATCGAAGTGCACTTTCCGGAAATCAAGAAAGAACTCGTCAGGGAAGCCATGGAGATCTTTTTCGACGTACGTAAAGTTCCAGGTTTGAAGAAGAAACCCTCGACCTCGGAGTTGATCGATTGGCTGAAACTGTTGATGGCCGATGACATTCCCGATGAGATCTTGACCAACCGCGATCCCAGCAAGGCGATTCCGCCGCTGTATGGAGCTCTGGTCAAGAACGAACAGGACGTCCACTTGCTGGAGCGTCTGGCGTTCATGAATCGGCGCGATAGCCGGGGCTAGATGCTCATATGCTGATCAATCTGTTCCTCACCCTTCGCAAGTACAAAGTACCGGTGACCATCAGGGAACTGATGGATTTGCTCGCGGCACTCAAACATCGATTGGTGTACGCGAATCTTGATGACTTTTATCTGCTGACGCGTACCTGTCTTGTGAAGGACGAAAAGCATTACGACAAGTTCGACCGGGCGTTCAGCGCGTATTTCAAAGGCCTCGAAGATCTTCACGGTATGCTGGCGTCGCTGATCCCTGACGAGTGGTTGCGCCGCGAGTTCGAGAAGTCGCTGACGCCTGAAGAGCTGGCACAAATCGAGTCGCTTGGGGGGCTGGAGAAGCTCATCGAAGCGTTCCGCGAAGCGAAAGAAGCGGCAGAGCGCGCAGAAGCGGAACGCGCCAAAGAGGGGCAGGAAGGTCAAGAGGGCGACAATCCGGACCGGCCGGGTCAAAAGGGCCCCGGAGGACTCGGTAAGGGCAAGAAGAAAAAAGCCAAGAAAGTTTGGGACGAGCGCCAGTACAAGAACCTGGACGATTCCGTCGAGCTAGGAACGCGCAACATCAAAATGGCCCTGCGCCGTCTGCGCAAGTTTGCGCGAACCGGTAAAGAAGAAGAGCTGGATATGGACGATACCATCCAATCGACAGCTCACAACGGCGGAATGCTGGATATCAAGATGCGCCCGGAGCGCAAGAATACGGTCAAGGTGCTGCTATTTCTCGATATTGGCGGATCGATGGACGCCCATGTGAAGGTGTGCGAGGAGCTGTTCTCGGCGACACGTACCGAGTTCAAGCATATGCGAAGTTTCTACTTCCACAACTTCATCTATGAATCCGTATGGCAAGACAACCGCCGACGCATGGCCGAACGCTTGCCGACCTTCGAGATTCTCAACAAGTATGCACAAGACTACAAAGTCGTGTTTGTCGGCGACGCCACGATGGCCCCCTACGAAATTACCCACGCGGGCGGTAGCGTCGAGCACTGGAATGAAGAACCCGGTGCCGCTTGGATGGAAAGGTTTACGGAAATATACGACAAGCTGGTGTGGATCAACCCCACGCCGCAAGAAACTTGGGAGTACTCGTCGTCAGTGTCGATGACCCAGGATTTGGTGAACGGTAATATGTACCCGCTCACAATCAGGGGTCTCGAAGAGGGAATGAACTCACTTTCGCGTTGACCTCGCTGACATGTCTGAAACAATCGACGTCACCCAAGCGATGCGCAAACACGAGTTTCAGCTGCGCAAGCTTTCGCGGCTTGGCGATCCACAAGCACTGCGTTTGTTCGAAGCCTCCCGTGCAACATTGGCTCTGCGAATTGCCGAGCCGTGGAAGATCAACTATCCGGCCGAATTACCTATCACGGACAGGGTAGAGGATATCGCCCGCGCACTTCACGATCATCAGGTCGTCGTGGTTGCCGGTGAAACCGGATCGGGTAAGACAACGCAGATACCGAAGATCTGTTTGCAGGCCGGTTTTGGACGGCGCGGCATGATCGGACATACCCAACCGCGGCGCATTGCTGCCCGTACCATTTCGCAACGGATCGCAGATGAGCTGCAGGTAGAGCTTGGCCGGCAAGTTGGATACGCGGTTCGTTTTACGGACAAGATCACCGATGAGACGGCGATCAAAGTCATGACGGATGGTTTGTTGTTGACCGAAATCCGTCGTGATCGTTATCTCGAGAACTACGATGTGATCATCATCGATGAAGCCCACGAGCGTAGCCTCAACATCGATTTCTTGCTCGGCTATCTCAAGACGCTGTTAGGCAAGCGGCGCGACCTCAAGCTGATTATCACCAGCGCAACGATAGACGTGCAGTCATTCTCGCAACACTTTTTCGACGCGCCTGTCATAGAAGTTAGCGGGCGCAGTTATCCCGTCGAGACCGTGTACGTTGACGCCGAGGGAGGTTTAGAAGATTCGTTGCCTGGTGTCATTGCCGAAATTCAACGCCACAAGGCAGGCAGAAGCCGCGACATCCTAATGTTCCAAACCGGCGAGCGAGAGATTTTCGAAACGGCGAAGCTGTTGCGCGCCACGGTTGCCGATGCTTTCGACATATTGCCTTTGTATGCGCGTTTGTCCACGCGTGACCAACAACGGGTTTTCAAGTCCGGCGGCCGGCGACGCATCGTGTTGGCGACGAATGTGGCAGAAACGTCGTTGACCGTGCCGAACATCGGTTTCGTCATCGATCCCGGACTCGCTCGCATCAATCGTTACAGCTATCGCTCGAAGCTGCAACGGTTGCCCGTGGAGCCGATCTCGCAGGCAAGCGCGCAGCAGCGCCAAGGTCGATGCGGGCGTATCGCGCCTGGCGTGTGTTTTCGGCTGTATGGCGAAGACGATTTCAACGGCCGCGCGGCCTTCACGGACCCGGAAATCAAGCGGGTCAATCTGGCTTCGGTGGTGCTGCAAATGCGCGCGTTTGGAATCGGCTCGATCGAACGATTTCCGTTTCTCGATCCACCAGATCCGCGGGCTATCAAGGACGCGATGTTGCTGCTACACGAACTCGGAGCATTGGCCGGCGATAGACTCACGAAAACCGGCCGGTTGATGGCGCGGTTACCGGTCGACCCGCGGCTGGGGTGCATGCTGGTGGCTGCCGATCGCTTCCGAAGTTTGCACGAGGTGTGCGTCATAGTTGCCGGTCTTGCGGTCCAGGATCCTCGTGACCGGCCGCTGGCCGCCCAACAACAAGCCGACACCGCACATGCTAAATTTGCCGATGAGCGATCCGACTTCATGAGTTTCGTGAACCTGTGGCAATGGGTGGAGGAACGGCGTCGCGAGACGACGCGGTCCGCATTCCAGAAAGCATTGCGCCAACGGTTTCTCAACGTGCAACGCGTCCGTGAATGGCGCGAGCTGCATCGACAGCTGGTGGTGACGCTACGAGCGCTGGGATTGCGACTGAACGCGACGCCGGCGGACTTTGCTAGCGTGCACCGCGCGATCCTCTGTGGTGCTTTGAGTTTGATTGGCCAACACGACGAGAAAGGCAACTATCTTGGCGCGCGCGGCCTCAAACTGCGCATCTTTCCGGGTTCTGCACTTAGCCGTAAAACGCCCAAATGGTTGGCCGCTGCCGAGATAGCGGAGACTCGCCGAGTTTACGCCCGTAACGTTGCCGCCGTGGAGCCCAAGTGGATCGAGGAAGCCGCTCAACATCTCGTCAAGCGCCAGCAGGTGGAACCGCATTGGAGCCTCAAGCGAGGCGAGGTGATGGCCTATGAGTCGGTGCTGCTGTATGGCTTGAAGTTGGCGGACAGGAGGCTGGTGCGCTATGCAGATTTGGACCCTGCGTTGGCGCGGCAAATCTTCATACGTGACGGCATCGTTCGTGGTGCGATCAACAAGCGCTTCGCGTTTCTCGAGCGTAACCAGGCGCTGATCGCCGAGTTGCAAGAGCTGGAGGCCAAGGGTCGGCGGCGCGATCTGCTCGCGCACGAAGACATGCAGATTGCTTTCTTTGAAGAACGATTGCCTGAGCAGGTTGTCAGCGTCGCGTCCTTGGACGCGTGGCTAAGAAGCAGCGACGAGGGGACGCACGAACGACTTTGCTTCACCCGAGATCAACTACTCAATCACATTGAGGTGGCTTACGCGGAAGTCGATTTCCCGGCAACGCTCAACTGCGGCGCCGAAGAACTGGCAATCAACTATCGGTTTGCGCCCGGCGCAGCGGATGACGGCGTCAACCTGACGGTTCCGGTGGGATTGTTGCAGACCGTCGTCGCGGAAGATCTCGAATGGCTGGTGCCAGGACTCTTGCCGAATCTCATCGAAGGCTGGTTGCGCAGCCTGCCTAAGCACGCGCGCAAGCAATTGGCACCGGTTTCGGAAAAAGTCGAGGTACTCACCGGGTTGCTCGCGCGACCCGGCCGCTACCGCCGCGGCCGGTTTTTGACCGCTTTAGCCGAGACGTTGCGCGACCTGTTTGGCGTTGCGGTCGATGCACTCGATTGGGATCGCACTCGACTAGATTTGCACTTGTTGATCAACGTTCGGGTGGTCGATGAGGAGCGTCGAGTCGTTGCCCAGGGACGCGATGTGGCGCCGTTGCAAGCGCAGTTCATGGAAGACACTCGCGCGCGCGTTGCTGGCGGGGTGGGGGGTGAATTCGAACGCGATCACCTCGTCACGTTTCCCGAAACAGAAGTGCCGACGGAAATCGTTTTGCAGGACAAAGGTGGCAGTCTGGTAGGTTACCCGGCTTTGGTCGACGCAGGCGAGAGTGTTGCGCTAAAAATTGCCCCGTCAAAGCGTGAGTGCGATGCGTTGAACCGCGACGGTTACGCCCGTCTGGCCTGGCTTTCTCTGGGTTCAGTCTACGGTTACTTTAAGCGTGAACTGGCTCAGCAATCAGAGTTGGGCTTGCGCTACGTTACCCTGGGCGATGCCGCCACATTGACGGACAAGGTGCTACTCGGCGTGGCGTGGTACTGTTTTTTCGAGGATAAAGCGCTGCCCATGACACGAGCGGCTTTTGAGCAACGGCTGGTCGACGAGCGGCCGCAATTGGCCGACGTTTTCAATGCGACCGTCGAAATTTTGGGAACCGTATTGAAAACGCGCTTCGATCTGATGCGCCGTCTCGATGAATTGGATTCCCCGGCCTTCGCATTCGCAGTACAGGATGTGAAAGAGCAGGTTGCGACACTGGTACCGGCCGATGTGCTGCGCCGGACCCCAAGGCGCTACCTCACTGAACTTCCAAGATACCTCGACGCCGCGCAACACCGTCTGAGTCAACTGCAAGGCAAGGTCCAACGTGATCGGGATTTGGCCGAGGCGACGCGGGCGTTGTACCGGAGGTTGGAGGCGCTCTGGGCCACCGGGCTTGTTGATGAGAGCGCCTGGCTAGAGGCGCGGTTTGGCCTCGAGGAACTGAGGGTGAGCCAGTTCGCCGAGCGTATGGGGACTCGCGGCAAAATCTCGTTCAAGAAAATGGCCCAGATCCTTCTCGATCTCGAGCGTCAGGTTGGGCTACGGTGATTGTCGGGAACCCCGTGTAGGACAGGGTTTTTGCCGGTATAATCCGCGCACCCTAGGAGGGGAACCATTGGCGCACAGCCAGGTCATAGATACCAGAGCGAGGCCACGAGGGCGTGATAAAACGTGGCGTTCCTGTAACTACCAATGCGGGTAACCCGCACAAATTGCGTGTAGAGGAGATTAAAAACATGCTGAATCGGAAAATGAAACCCATCGCTGCCGCAGTCGGAACGGTTTTTGTCGCATCGCTGGCAACCGCAGCAACCGCCAATGCGGAAGCCGAGTTGTTTACCGCCGACGAATTAGACACCGGCTACGATCAACTCGCGCAGGCCGACGCCGAAGGTAAGTGTGGCGAAGGCAAATGCGGAGAAGATAAAGACGCCAAGGGTGAAGGCGAAGGCAAATGCGGCGAAGGCAAATGCGGAGAAGACAAAGACGCCAAGGATGAAGGCGAAGGCAAATGTGGCGAAGACAAGGACGCTGGCGAAGGCAAATGCGGAGAAGATAAAGACGCCAAGGACGAAGGCGAAGGCAAGTGCGGCGAAGACAAGGACGCTGGCGAAGGCAAATGCGGCGAAGATAAGGACGATCGCTAAGCGCTATCCTTTGACAATCGAGCGATGGGTTTCCCGGTTCGTGGTGCGGGTCTGGGCTTGCGCCGAGGCCTGCTGCCTGAACTTGCAGACATGGATGAGCATGCCGTTGACTTCATGGAACTCGCACCGGAAAACTGGATTGGAATTGGCGGCCGTTTCGGCCGCCAATTTCGTCGCGTCGCCGAGAAGTTTCCACTGGTTTGTCATGGCCTATCCCTCTCGATCGGTAGCCCAGCACCGCTCGACAACAGTTTCCTAAAAGACGTCAAATCCTTTCTGGATCTGCATGGTGTGCTCGCGTACACCGAACACTTGAGTTATTGCAGTGACGAGAAGGGACATTTGTACGACCTCATGCCGATACCCTTCACCTCAGAAGCGGTTTCCTACGTGGCAAAACGCATATCAACGATTCAAGACGTTCTGGAACGCCGTATCGGCATCGAAAACGTGTCGTACTATGCAGCGCCCGGTCAGCAACTCACCGAACTCGAATTCATCAACGGCGTGTTGCAAGAGGCGGATTGCGATTTGCTGCTCGACGTCAACAACATCTACGTCAATAGCATCAACTTCGCATACGATGCGTTTGAATTTCTCGCGGGTATCGACGCCAAGCGCGCAGTCTATGTACACGTTGCAGGCCACTTCGAGGAAGCACCCGATCTTCGCGTTGACACCCACGGTTCTAGCGTGGTCGAGCCGGTGTGGAGTCTGCTGGCGGATGCGTATGCGCGTTATGGCGTGATGCCGACGTTGCTCGAACGTGATTTCAACTTCCCGCCGCTTGGCGAGTTGCTTGCCGAAGTCGAGCGCATTCGCTCTATGCAACAAACGGCCGACGAACGTGTCACAGCGGGGGCGTAACCTACCGAAATTTGCAGAGGTGCAACTCGAATTTGCCGCTCATATACGCAATCCCGAGGTGCACGCGCGTCCGAGCGATATTGAACCCCGCCGGATGCAGATATATCTGGATCTCTTCTACAACAACGTAGAGAACTTTCTTGCGAGCGGGTTTCCTGTGGCGAAAAAGGTTCTGGGAAAATCCATGTGGCACGAGTTGGTTCGCGGTTTCGTGCATCGACACGGCAGCGAAAGCCCATACTTTTTGGAAATCACGCAGGAATTCTTGACGTTTCTGGACGCGGACGATGATTGCCAGGTGCCTGACTACTTGCTCGAGCTCTGCCACTACGAGTGGGTGGAATTGGCGCTGAGCACCGCAGAGGACGACATCCCGATCGAGGGCATCGATCCTGCCGGCGACCTGCTCGAACACCCGGTCGTGGTGTCGCCGCTGATTTGGCCTCTCAGCTATCGTTATGCGGTGCATCAGATTGGCGTGGGCCATGTACCATCCTCGCAGCCCTCGGAGCCAAGTTTTCTCATCGTCTATCGACGACGCGACGACCAGGTCAAGTTCATGGAGTCGAGTCAAGCAACCCATCGGCTACTCGAAATTCTGGTCGACGAGCCAACTGGCAGTTCCGCGTTGGAGACGCTGCAGGCGGAGTTGGGCGATGCGGCCGACCAGAGAGTGCACGCCGAAGGTTTAGAGACGTTAGAAAAGTTGCGCGGCGCCCAGGTCATCCTCGGCGTTCGCCAGTAGTCTTGTAAACGTTTGGGGATCGGAGTAGGGTGCGCCTCGCATTCATACGCTAAAAGTTTTGCCTTGCCGGTGTAATGAGCCTCTTGGTAGTAGAAAGCGATCCTGAGGCGGATTCTTCGATAGCAGATCTACTCAAGCAACTTGGGTATGGGTCGTTGTCTGCTGCAAACCTCAAGACCGCAGTAGAAATGTGTGATCACGCTCGGCCTGAGTTGGTGATTTGCCAACGATTGGATTGGGCCACCGCACTGGCTGCTCAGTATCGCTACATTCCCGTGGCGTTGGCCTCGGCCGATATTTCCCAAAGCCTCTTGCTCCAAGCGTTGCACGCCGGTGTGGCGGATGTGTGGGAGTTTCCGCCAGAGGTCAAGCAATTCGGAGAACTCGTCGGGAGCGTATTGGAGCGATCGCGCAAGGCGGCTCGACAGGCTGACCAACGACTAGATCAGTTTGTGCAAGACCTCGAGCGCGATCAGCGTGCGGGGCGATACATTCAACTAGGCATGTTGCCGCCAAATCCGATGGCAATCGACCGCTATCGCTTACATCACAAGATTGTACCCTCGCTTATTTTGAGTGGTGACTTTGTAGATTACTTTCGCGTGAGTGAACGTTACTTCGTTTTCTACGTTGCGGACGTTTCGGGGCACGGTGCTTCGTCTGCGTTTGTGACCGTGTTACTCAAGAATTTCTCTCGTCGTTTCCGACGTGAGTATCGGCCTTCGATGTTGGTGGACCCAGGAGAAATCCTAGAGTGGCTCAATCGCGAATTGCTGGAGCAACAGATCGACAAACACGTCGCGATGTTCATCGCGGTAGTGGATCTTGAGGAGGACGTGGTCAGGTTCGCAAACGCCGGGCACTTTCCGCCGGCCATACTATCCTCAGGGGGTGCTGCTCGGTTTCTCGAACTCACGGGGAAGCCGATCGGTCTTTTCGATTTCGTCAGCTATGAAGTCGGAACGACCGAACTTGCGATGGGTGACCAACTGTTCGTTTTCTCCGATGGTGTCATCGAAGTGTTGCCCCAAGGCTCACTGCCGGAAAAAGAACAAACGTTGTTGGATGCGGTCAACGTCAGTGACACGGTGGATTCCGTGTGGAAGTACTTGGGTCTCTCAATGAACGAGACTTCCGAAGGTCCCGATGACATCACTTGCTTGTCTGTGGTGCGGGAATCGTAGGGTGGCCGGTCGAATATTGGTCGCAGTCCACGACGGTGTGTACATGCTGAAGTTTGTCGGGGATGTACGCGTGACGTTGTGCGCAACCGTTGACGATTATCTGGAGCGAATGTTCAGCGATACGGAGTTCAAATCTGTTCTGGTCGACTTGTCGGAAACGGAAGCTATCGACAGTACCTCGCTTGGCATCCTGGCGAAGCTGTCCATTCAAGCCAGTCGTCGTTACGCGTTCGTGCCGACATTGGTTTCAACGCAGCCGGATGTCACGCGAATACTCATCACCATGGGATTCGATGACGTTTTCAATATTATCCAGGAACCGCTCGAGCACAAATCGCAGCTTGCAGAATTACCCAAGTTGTTGAACGGTAGCGAAGCCGTGCTGCGTGAGCGCGTGCTGGAAGCCCATCGTGTATTGATGTCGATGAATGATCAAAATCGCGAGACCTTCAAGGACCTGGTCGCCGCCCTCGAGTCGGAAGGTGGTGCTAACCCTTCTCCGCGAACTGCTTGGCGATAAGCTTTGCCTCGATAAATTTTCCGTGCCCGACATACAGAAGCTCGGCAATCTTGCGAATGGCGGCTTCTTCGTACCTATCCAAATGGTCGTCGCAGTACGCCAAGCGCCACAGTTGTACGACCAGGTTGAAGCGCTGCTCCAACGTCCATGCATCGACGATCGTGCGTGTGAAGCGGTACATGCCGACACTGTCGTCGTGTCGTTCTTTCGACGCTTCCAGCAGTTCGTCTACGGTTGCATCGTCGATGCCGAATACGGAAACGAGAGCGTGCTTGACTACGGCAAGCTCGGCATCAGATATTTCGTGGTCGGCCCAGGCAACCTCGAAGAACAACACGGCAGCTGCGAGTTCCAGGGTGTCTCCTGGAGTTTCGTCTTCGTCCGGTTCGCGTATTCTGTCGAGTAGCCGGGATAGCATGTTATGCGGCATCTCGCAAAATGTGGCCCAACGCTTGTCGGACTAGGTCGGCGTCGTCGCGCTTGAGTCGTGTACTGTCGGAGAGCCGGCGTCGAAAGCGCCTAGCGCCGCGACAACCGTTGAACATACCGAGTAGGTGTTTGCTCATATCGTGCAAGCGGGTTCCTGCCGCTAGTTGAGTGTCGATATGCGCTAGGTAGGCATGGAAAACGTTTACCTCTGCTACCGGGCTCGTGCCGAATAGATAGGATTCGAGCTCTCCGAGGAATCGAGGATTTTGATAAGCGGCCCGGCCGACCATGATACCGTCGACCGAGCCCAGGTGTGCCGCGGCGGCCTCGATATCGGTAATGCCGCCGTTCAAGACGATTGTAAGATCTGCAAAGTGGCGTTTTAGGTGGTACACACGATGCGGTTGCAGCGGCGGAACGCTGCGGTTCTGCGCCGGGCTGAGCCCGTTCAAAATGGCCTTGCGAGCGTGCACATAGAACGTTTGACAGCCACCTTGGTGAACAGTGCCAACAAAGTCGTGCAAAAACGCTTCTGAATCGTGTTGATCGATACCGAGGCGACACTTGACGGTGATGGGGATCGAAACGGCGTCACACATGCGCCGAACGGCTTCGCCAACCGATTGCGGCTCTGCCATGAGACAGGCACCAAAGCGACCCTGTCGGACGCGATCAGAAGGACATCCGACGTTTAGGTTGATTTCCCGAAAGCCGGCCGCCTCCGCGAGTCTTGATGCGTTGGCCAGCTCGGCTGGGTCGTTGCCGCCGAGTTGGCAGGCTACCGGTTGTTCGGCTGGGTGAAAGCGCAACAGCCGTTCGGGGCACCCATGCAGGATTGCTCCGGTCGTTATCATTTCGGTAAACAGCAATGCGTTCGGGCTGAACAAACGGTGTAGTACCCTGCAATGGGTGTCGGTCCACGCCATCATTGGGGCGACGGCTAGAATTTTTGAACGACGCGTCATGAATCGGCTAGCTTAACCGAAGAGCGGACCTCGAATCCGGATCTGCGCCACAACAGCCAGGTCAGGAACGGGTAGAACGCCATCATTGTGGCGACGTTCCACTCTGCAATGTTCTGTATTTCGTCGTCGCCATCGAACAGATTGTGGGTAGCCGCCATGAGCAAACCGCCGGCGAGGATTACGCCGCACATCGCGATTTTGAGCCGTACGATATTGTGCAACTCGGGCCGCGCGGGGGACACTGCCCTGATGCGGGCAGCGAGCAATACCTGGGCTAGGTAGGTGAAGCCGAAATAGATCGCGGTACCGAAGCGACGCATGAGTCGGTAGCCTTCGCCGTCAGAGCCGAGAAACGTGGTGTAGAGGATCAAGGCCAAGCTCGATATGACACCTAGCCAAAGCATGATCGATCTCTGTTTGCTGACCGCGTCGCCCATCGCGGACAGCCAGTCATAGCACAGCTTCCAGTACACCATGGTAAACCCCGCGACCGGTAGCATGGTGGCTTTGAATATGAAAAACCCAGGCGGGTAGCGTCCTGCCTTGCTGATACTCACGCAGCCCTCCAGATGCGGAAAGCAACCTGCAATCTCCCCAGCCTGTACGGATAGCACGTAAGCCGCCGTGACGCCGAGCAAAGGCGCCAACCAGAGGATCAACGCGGTGATTTGGAGATTGAGCATGTGTCGATGGGAGTACCGGAGGCCCGTAACTCTAGCAGATCGTACGACACTCGGTCGCGACGGTTGGTTCCTCGAGCATTCGCGTTTAGCCTACGCCCATCAACGACAAGGTGGGACTTGGTGGCGATGCGCCCTGCGCTTGTATTCTGTCTGATCGCGAATTGCGGACTCAGCGCGTCGGCGACCGCGGCGACCTGTACGGTCTTGAATGATCATCAGCTCGATTGGCTGCAAACCGTGGCTGTCGAGACCGACTTGGGCAAGCTCAATTCACCACGTGGTCGTTTCGGCGTACGCGGCGTGCGCATTATTCGGCAGGATGTCTTTCCGGTCGAACGTCATTGGCTGGCACGGTTGGCCAATCGTTTCCATCCAACGACCAAGGACCGAGTGTTGCTCGCGGCCTTACCGTTTGCGGTCGGAGACGTCATCAATGAGCCCATCTTGAAAGAGGCAGAGCGCATCCTGCGGGCTAAGCCGTACTTCTACGACGTGCGCGTATTCGTGCGCCAGGTATGCGATGCACAGGCCGATATCGATATCGTGGTGCGTGACGTGTGGACGCTGACACCTAAGCTAGACTTCAACCGCGCCGGCGGCGACAACGAATTTGCCTTGGGGTTGAGCGATGCCAACTTTTTGGGTTTAGGTAAAGAAGTCGATATCGCCTTTGAAAGTCAGGACGAGCGGAAAGGCATCAACTTTGTTCTCAGCGACCCGAACGTGTTCGGCAGCCGATGGGCGGCTCGGGTAGTCCTAGCGGATAACGATGACGGTCATCACTATGGCTTGGACATCGAAAAACCGTTTTTTGCCCTGGACAGCCGTTTTTCGACGGGTATTACGCTAATCGACGACAAACGCGACAACGGGCTCTATCTGCTCAACGACAAGCTCTGGGAGATCGGCACCGATTCTGAGGTAGTCCGAACGTTCGTGGGGTTCTCGAAGGGCCGGCAGGGCCGCTGGGTCGATCGGTTGATCTTCGGAGCGGCATATCAGCAGGACCAATTCACCTATCCGGTTGGCTTTCCTGAGCCCGAACCGGCCGAACGCAGATTTGTGTATCCCTTCGTAGCGTGGCAACGCGTTGAAGATCGCTTCGTGAACAGGTCCAACCTGGATCGCGTCGGTCGCACCGAGGACATAGGGCTCGGAATCAGAAGCTATGTGGAGCTTGGGTGGTCTGCAGAGGCGTTTGGCGGCATTGGCGACTACCTGGTCGGGCGAGCTCTGCTGAGTGGGCGTTGGACTATGACGGATCGGCATCTCCTGCACATAGGGTTGGAGTTCAGCGGGCGCTATGAGGTGCAACAACGCTTCACGGAGGAAGCCATCACGACGCTTGCGGCCACCTATCAGTGGCAGCATCGAGAGCAGTGGAGCTTTTTCGCACAGGCCAGCTACACCGTGGTACGCAATCTTCCCGTCCACCGTCAGCTGACCCTGGGCGGCGGCACCGGTCTGCGGGGATATCCCAGCCGCTACCAGATCGGCGATCGG
>CBDTZM010000014.1:0-13022 GCA_965364915.1 uncultured Pseudomonadales bacterium
ACTTTGCCCAGGACAATCACGGCAATGGTCATATTTATGGGGAGGTTGCACTGGCGGTCGAAGTCGATTGCAAAGACTGTCACGGCACGGCGCAGGCGTTACCCAACCTCTACACCTCGGGTCCAGCCGCGCTAGGCGGCGGTACCGACATGAGCGTGCTGCGCACCCCGGACGGCCGGCGTCGCTTCGAGTGGCAAGGCGACAAGTTATTGCAACGATCGATGCTCGATCGCGACCTCGAGTGGGACTTGAGTCTCGTCAAACAGAGCGTCGACCCCGACCACGCCAACTACAACGCCAAGGCGGCCCGCGCCAAATTGATGAGCAACGACACGGCTACGCAAAAGTGGGGACCGGATATTCCTGCGGAGGACCTCGCCCACAGCTACGACGAAATGGAGTGCTACACTTGTCACACCTCATGGACCACGAGCTGCGGCGGGTGCCACCTGCCTATCGAGGCAAACTGGAAAACCGCTCGCCACCATTACGAGGGCGGCATCACACGGAACTTCGCAACCTACAACCCCCAGATTGCCCGCGATCAGATGTTCCTACTAGGCCGGCGCGGGTCGGCGAAGGGCGGCAAGATCGCCCCGGTTCGTTCGACATCGGCACTGGTGCTGTCTTCAACCAACGCCAACCGCGAGAAGATCTACATACAGCAACCGCCCATTGCCGCCAGTGGTTTCTCGTCGCAGGCCTTCAACCCACACTTTCCGCATACCGTGCGCAAGACGGAAACAAAAACCTGCGAAGATTGCCATCTATCGGAAAACAACGACAACAACGCAATACTCGCGCAACTGCTGATGTTCGGAACCAACTTCGTGAACTTTGTCGGCTACCACGCCTGGGTTGGTGGCGAAGGTAATCTAACAGCCGTACAAGTGACCGAGTGGGACGAACCACAGGCCGTTATCGGCAGCTACCTACACCGCTACGCCTACCCGGATTGGTACCGGGCACACGCAACCCGCAAGCGGAAGCTCGAAACCGCACACGCTCACGACAGCGGCCGCATCGCCTGCCTACAGCTACGCGGCGAATACGTGTACGCGGCAGCGGGACGCGACGGAACCCGGGTCTACGATGTCGCCAACGTCGCCAACAAGGGATTCTCACAACGTATCGTCTCTTCACCGTTCAGCCCGCTCGGCCAAGACACCCACGTCGGTTCCCGCAACGCGACCTGTATTGCGCTGCCGACCAACCAACCGGTCAATCCCGCTCGCAACAGCGGTACCTTCATGCGGGAGGTCAATCAGGAGCAACCCATTCATCCGGTTTACAGCTATGCGTTCGTCACCGACGCAGAGGAAGGGTTGATCGCGATAAACGTCGACACGCTAGCCGACGGAGAACCCCGCAACAACCACCTGCAACGCGCCGTGACCTGGAACGCCGATGGCCTACTCGAGGGGGCGCGTTTCATCACGCTTGGCGGGCACATGGCCTATATCTTGACCGGCGAGCAACTCGTCATCGTCGATCTCGACGACCCGCTGAACCCGGCGCTCGCGGCGAGCGTACCGCTCAACGACCCGCGCGCCGCGGCCTTGCAGTTTCGTTACTTGTTCGTGACCACCGCCGACGGGCTGCTGGCCATCGACGTCACCGCACCGGATTCGCCCCAGTTGGTCGCCGACAACCTCGTACCGTTGAAGACTGCCAATGGGCTCTTCGTGTCACGGACGTACGCCTATGTCGCCGCCGGGGCCGACGGCCTGGTGATCGTCGACGTGCATCAACCGACCCGGATGCGCCAGGTCGAGCAATTCACGTCGGACGGGCAGATCGTCGATGCGCACGACGTCATCGTGGCCAGCACCAACGCCAGCCTTTTCGCCTATGTCGCCGACGGCGTCGGTGGGCTCAAGGTCGTGCAATTGACGGCCCCGGATACCCAGCCCAAGTTCTACGGTTTCAGTCCTCTGCCAAAACCGGCGCTGATCGCCCACTACCCCACCCGAACCCCGGCTCTGAGCCTGTCCAAGGGGTTGGAGCGCGATCGCGGGGTCGATGAAACGGGTGGACAAGTTGCCGTGTTCGGCCGCAAAGGCGCCCGACCTTTGAATGTCTCCGAGATGCAAAGGCTTTACTTGAGGGAGGGTCGACCCTGGACCGTCACGAACCATCCGGACGGTGCACGCTGATGCGCGCGTTGCTGTGCGCGTACCTATTGCTTGCCGCCGGGTACGCGGGCGCCGAACCTTTGGACAACCAGGTGCACCTGGGCGTGGCCAGCTGCGCCACGGGTGTATGCCACGGCAAAGTGGTCGAAGACGGCAACAGCAATGTCTGGCTCAACGAGTACCGCATTTGGTCCGCCGACGACAGGCATGCGCGCGCATACCAAACCCTGTTGACTGACGAATCGAAAGCGATTGCCGCCAAACTGGGACTACCCAGCGCCCAAGGTGCAAAAATGTGTCTGGACTGCCACGCCGACAACGTGCCACAGAGCCAGCGGGGTCCCAAGTTTCAGATCAGCGACGGCATCGGGTGCGAAGCCTGCCACGGAGGCGCCGAACGATGGATCGAAACCCATACCGAGCCGGACGTGACCCATCAGGCGAACCTCGCGCAGGGCATGCTCGGCACCGAAGATGTCAACGTGCGCGCGAGAGTGTGCTTGTCGTGCCACCTAGGCACTGCTCAACAGTTCGCGACCCATCAGATCATGGGCGCCGGTCACCCCCGCCTATCGTTCGAACTGGAGGCCTATACTCTCAATCAACCCCGCCACTATGCGGTAGATGAAGACTATCGGCAGCGTAAAGGCGCTCCCTCGGGATTCGAGGTATGGCGGGCCGGACAGGTACAAGCCGCAATACGCTACACGGAACTGTTGATTTCGCCACAGTTCCCCGGCAGCGATTGGCTCCCGGATTTCGCCTTCTACGATTGCCACGCTTGCCACCACCCGATGGACGACATCCGTTGGCCTGTGACGCGACGCCAAACTGGTCTGGTTCCCGGGCTACCGCGCCTGCAAGATCAGCATCTGCAGATGATCCGCGCCCTCGCCAGCGTCAGCAGTGCGACCAACGCAAACCAGCTCGCCCAGCTCATCGACAACTTGGTGCTCGCCGGACAACAAGGGTCGAACGCGGTCCGCGGGGCGGCGACGGCGCTCCATGATTTTCTGGAGGCGCAAGATTGGACCCCGGCGGAAGATCTGAGTGCCGCTACGCGCCGGGCGGTAGCGTTGCTGGCCGCGAATAGCGCAATGACCGACTATGCCGACGCGGAGCAAGCCTTTCTGACCCTGGAATCCTTGTCCATCCACATCGGCGACGCCGGCCGTTTGCAGAGCCATCTGGATGCCATGTTCAGCGCCATAGAGTCAGACCAGTCGTTCAACCCCTCACAATTCCACCAAGCAGCACAGCGCCTGCTGGACGCGCTATAGTCGATGACCCGTTTCGCTACACAGTCGCGCCCAGGGCACAAGCACACCGTTAATGAAGACACTACCGGCAACCTCGCCAAGTCCGGGCTATGGCTCATTGCCGACGGCATGGGCGGTGAGGCCGCCGGAGAGATTGCCAGCGACTTGGTGTGCTCCACTATCCTGGAAGAGGCTCGAAGCGGCGCGGCGTTACCCGAAGCCGTCGCAAGCGCCCATCGAGCGGTGGCGAGCGCCGCGGCTCAGGACGCCGGCAAAACCGGTATGGGCTCTACCGTCGTCGCCGTTCGCTTAGGCGGTGATCAAATGGAAGTGGCTTGGGTGGGAGATAGCCGCTGTTACCTGTGGCGTGAAGGAAAGCTGCATCTGATAACGCGTGACCACTCGCTCGTACAGCATCTAGTCGATACCGGCCAGATCACAGAAGCAGAGGCCGCCACCCACCCCGAACGCAACGTCGTCACGCAGGTGCTGGGTGTCGGGGACCCGCACCCGGACACCGCCCAACTCAGCCTACAAGCCAACGACTGGCTACTGCTGTGCTCCGATGGCTTGAATGACGTGCTGACGGACGCCGAGATCCGCACCGTCCTCGCAGACTCTGCCGATCCAAGCTGCGCGGCGCAGCATCTCGTGGAACGCGTCGCGGATGCCCAAGGACCAGATGATGTGACCGTCACCGTGGTTCATAATGATCCGCGGTCGGGCAATCCGTGGCTCGCGGCTTCAATCGGCGTTGTGTTGGGTTTGTTGGTGTTCGCAATCGCTATTTGGACAGATGCACTATGAGTGATTACTACTTGGTAAAGGGAGATCGAAGGATCGAGCTGGCTGGAGAGGTCGTATTCGGCCGCTCGGACAACTGTGACGTCAAGCTAACCGAGGGTCATCCGTCGCGCCGCCACGCAAAAGTGTCTGTGGCCGACGATGAAGTGTGGGTCGAAGACTTGGGGTCGGCCAATGGCACCTTCGTGAACGGCACCAAACTGACGGCACGCACCAAGCTGAATTCGGGCGATATTCTATCGTTCCATGAAGAAGAGTATCGCTTCGAGGGCGGCAACGACGACGACCAAGCCACCGTCGTGCGTCCGTTACCGACGGAACAAGAAGACGCCACCGTGGTGCGACCGCTTCCCGACATGCCTGCCGTTGCGCCAACCGCTGACGCGGTCCCCAAAAGTTGGGCCGACCCGGATTATCAAAATCAGCAAAGCACGCGCATGCTCACCCCGGAACAGTTGCGTGCGATGGCTGAGGGCGGTCACGATATAGAGGAACAAATATCCGCCCCGCATTTGGCGGTACGCAGCGGCAAGGAAGCCGGCGCTGTCCTCCGGTTCAATCCAGATGCCAGCGAATGGTCGATCGGCACCGATGCTGACCACGACCTGGTGTTGTCGGATGAGGGCGTATCCGCCTTTCACGCCAAGATCGCGCGTGAGGGAGAGCGCTGGAAACTCATCGATCAGATGTCGGCTAACGGCACGTTCGTCAACGATCAAAAGACGACGGTGGGATTTCTCGCCAGCGGTGACCACATTCGCTTCGGGCCCGTGGAATGCGTCGCCACGTTGCCCGAGGGTAAGCCACGCTCGATTCCCGTCACCCCAGCCACCGGCAAAGCCAAGAGCAACACTTGGTTGATCGCGGTTGGCGCTGCGATCGCGACGATCGTTTTGCTCGCGGTGATCTCACAGCTACTCTGAACCGGCCGTACGCTTACCAGGTCTTCTCCCACCGTAAGCCAAAACTCAGCTCGTCCAGCGTGACGTCTTGATAGCCCGTATAGCTCTGGTAGTTGACGAACCCCGATACGCCGTAGATGAACTGAGCAGAGACGCCCACCGACCACATGAAGTAATCCGAGTCGGGTCGATCGGTCTGAATCTTGATCGACGGCGTGGGATTGTTAGGGTCGGCGACGAACGGGTCGTGAATGAATCGGAAGGACAGCGTTTCCCGGTTGTCCTTGAATTCATGCACCCAATCGAAGCGTGCATTCGGTACCAGAACACCCCACTTCATCGACATGGCATACGAAAAATGTCCTCCCGCATTCGCCGTCAACGACTCTGCACGTTGCCGGCCGATAGCAAGTTCTAAACCGCCAGATCCGGTTTCACTGAACGAATCGACATCCACGTTGAAGTAGTACGCACCGATATGCGGACCATAGGTAAAGGCTTTGTTGGAAAAGTCGAAGCCGCTGCCAAAGCCCGCCGAATACTGGTCGCCGTCGGCATCGCCTTGTGCGATCCGATTGGTCACCCCGTTTATCGTCGAGAATTGGATCGTTCGCGTCGAGTCGTAGTCATTGCTGCCGTAGGTCGCCAGCGCGTCGAAGTAGAAGGTGTTCTCTTTGAAATAGGTGAGAAACACAGAACCGTTCCAGCTGTCGATGTCTAGTCCGCCGTCGGAGCTCTGGTAATCGCTATCGACAGACCCATAACCGGCCGCAACGCCGACGATGAAGTTCTGTCGAATGCGGTAGTCGAGACCAACCGTTAAAGCATACTGGTCAAAGTCGAAGCCAGATTCGAAATCGGATGCATCTTTCTCGCCGGTGCTGACCCGGCCATTGACGAAGAAACCCCACTTGCCCCAGGGTTCGTCCGCGCTCGCGCCGCCGCCCAACAGTCTGTCGGCAAACTCGTCGAGAATACTACCCGCAACCTGTTGGCCGTTGATCTCGATGTTCAGCCCGGCCAGATCGATACCCGTGGCGCCGCTGCGCAAGGCATTCATGCGTTGTGACAGATTGCCGTGTTGCAGCGCCGTCAGGCGCAAGGCGTTGAACGACGCGACCAGCAACTCGTCCGGATTGATCGCATCGAGCGCGCTGGCGACCTGACTATCGGTAGTCCCCACCGCGCGAACGGACTTACAGATGTTGTCCAAGTCCTGCTGTTCTGGAGTCGTGCCGCCGCCTGCTTGATCCAAACGCGGACACGCATCGTCGAACCAGGTCGCCAGAGTTCGCTGATTCGGGGTCAACGTCGCGATCCCAGTTAAATTGCGCGTGGCGTCGTTGGCGCCGATCGTAACCGTGACCGGGTTGTTAGCACCTAGTGTGCCTTGTCCCGTAACGTTGGACAGCGTGACCGTGAAGTCTTCGTCACCTTCGTCCGATGTATCCTCGAGGATGTCGACCGCGATCGACCGGTCAGCCGTATCGCCGTCGGCCCAAGTCAGCGTGCCTAACGCGCTGCTGTAGTCGGAACCCTGGGTCGCCGTGCCGTCGGCGGTCGCAAAGTCGACGGTAACGACACCCGTGGCGTTACCCATTCGCGATACTGTCAACAGCAACGTACCCGCGTCCTCTGTCGTCGTTGTGGCGGGTATCGTGAACTGAATTCCGGCGTTCATGTCGTCATCCAGAATCTGGATGCTACCCGGAGGATCTAGCACTACCGGCATGACGCATACCCCGCCGGTCGCGGGCTCTATCGAGGAGAAACTCGGGATGTTGGCGGTGAAGGTTTCGGTACCTTCGACCAAACCGTCGTCCAGTACCGGTACGGTAAAGCGCGTAGATACTTGACCGACCCCCACGGGAATCGTCAACGAGAACGGGAAGCTTTGGCTAACGTAGTCCAGCCCGTCCAACGCATCCGCAAGACCTGGCAACGGGTTGTCGATGGCCTCGACCACGCCGTCCACCTGGCAAGCCCCTACGTCGCCGGGCTCGCGTTCCAGCACGACCTCGATGAACTCTTGGCCCGCACTTTCATCGTCCACGGGCGCCCCCTGTACCGCCCGCAGTTGATATCCGTATCCGGGCACGGCGATCGAACACAACAGGACGACCAGTCCCCAACGCGTAAGCTTCATGAAACTACCTCAGATCGGCCGGCACGAAGAAGAAGTCGCCGACTTCGTGGCCTGCCGCTTTTATGGTTTTGAACTCTGGCCGTTGCTCAAAATCGACGGCGGCCGCCGCAAGGCGCACCCGATCCTGTACCCGCAGAAACAACTCGGGCCCCGGGAGAAGATTGGTGTTGGCTTCGAGTTCGTCCAGGAACGCGCGCGCAAACACCGAATGACTACCCCCGCCGCCATCCAAGACCGGCCGATCGCCACCGGACGACAACAGCAACCGCGAGCGCTTGCCCAGTTTGAAGCGCAAAAAATCCATATTCGAGTATTGCGGTCCGTCATCGCCCAGCAACAGAAAGCTGGGCTCGGCGGACAGCAACCCCGCGTAACACGAGTCTGCCACGATGAGTACCCGTTTGGCCTTGATTCTAGAAAGATGGCCGGTGACGAACTCATTGGCCACCCAATAGGTATTCCGCGGCGGTCGTTCTGCGTTGGAGGGTAACCAGTAGCCAACCTCTACATCGCCGGTCGTCAATCTATTGCCGTGGCCCGCGTAGAAGATCAAGAGGTTGTCTTCCTCACCTACGATATCGTACAGATCGTTGATCGCACGCATCAACTCGATGTTGTCGCCATCGGCGATGGTAAACACCGTAAAACCATATTTCTCTTCCAGCACCCGCTTGGCACGCTGCACATCGCTAATCGGCGTGTTGAGATCCTCCAGTTCTGCATAGTGTTGGTTGCCGATCAACAACGCATAGTAGCGGCCCAATTCGAGATCCTTGTAGGTTTGGCCCTCACCGATCGTAATCGGTTGGCGCGGCGCCGCTGGCGCCGGTTCCCGCGTCACCGGCAGCGTTGCCAATTGCGCCTCACTCGCGGCGCGCTGCTCTTCGAGTTGCGCGATCAACGACTTCAACGTCAACGATTCCGTCTCTTGATCGGTACTTCGCCGAGCGCCGATGTTGAGCTTATCTTCCAGTTCCTCGAGGCGGCGCTGCAGCAGTTCGATCTGGGATTGCTTCTCACGAACGGCCGCCTCGAGCTGAGCACGCAGCACCTCGCGCTCGCGCGCGGCGGCCGAGGTGAACATGACATCGTCTTCGGCGATGCCCCAAGCTCGTCGATACCAGTTGAGCGCCGTCACAGCATTCTTATCGACACCAAACCCCTGCTCGTACAACGTGCCAAGGTTGAACTGCGCCCGCGTATTACCTTGGTCTGCAGCTTTGCGATACCAAATCAACGCCGCCGCGTAGTTGGGTGCGCCGCCTAGCCCGCGCTCGAAGATCTCGCCGGCGTTAGTTTGCGCCTCGGCGTCGCCGCCCTCCGCCGCCGGCAGCCAGACCTTGAGTGCAGATTTGTAGTCGGCGCGATCGTAGGCGACGTATTCACCCCCGCGAATTTGGCAATCGGCGGCTGTGGTACGAATGGGACGTCGCGGCGTGAGGTAGGTACGTTGTCCAACGTTGCGGACCTGGCCCGGCAGCAAGCAATCGACAACGTGAAGTTCGGCGACCGCCGCAAAACCCTCCATACCACGATCGCCTTCGGTATCATCAGCAGAGATACAAGCAGGAATGATGCTGATCAACAACAACGCAGCAATGGTGTAGGAAAACATCCGGCCCATGACCCCTCCCGACTGCCCTCCAAACCGCAAGAAGGGCTTCTTCTCGGCGGCAGACTATGCGCCCAATACCGGACTAATAAAAGTCTGTTTCCTTTCGCTAATTGTCGCGTTTGCGGGCGCTTGTAACTCTCCGGCGGTGCGTTTCAGCGACACTGCCGAGCGCCTGGGTTTCCGGCTCGGCAGCGCTCGGTCCTCGAACTTCGATCACTTGCTGGCGCACAACGAGCGATCCGGAAACCAGTTGCATATCTATTTCGGCGGCGACGGCAGCCCTTGGGTTCAGGGCCGATGGCTGTCCAGCGATCCCACGCCAAAACGTGCGGTGACGCTGGAACTCATGGCGTTGGACACGCAACCGGCCGTTTACGTCGGTAGACCGTGCTACCACGCACAAACAGGCCCATGCACGCCGGCGCTGATCACTAATGCCCGGTATTCGGAAACGATAGTTGCCAGTATGGAAGAAGTGGCGCGGCATCTCATCGCCCAGCGGCCGACCCTGCGACCGGTGCTCTTCGGTTTCAGCGGTGGCGGCGTGCTCGCACTGCTGGTCGCCGAGCGTATCGCCGCGGTCGACGAGGTTGTTACGGTGGCGGCCAACCTCGATATCGATGCATGGGCCGAACATCACGGGTATCTGTCGCTCGACCGCTCGATCAACCCTGCCGAGCACTACCATTGGCGAACCGATCTCAGCCAACTACACCTGAGGGGTGCCAAGGACCAAAACGTTCCTGCCGCCACGTTGGAGAAGTTTTGGGTACGCGCCCCCAACGCCCGCGTGCGTACCTTCGAACGGTTCGACCACGGCTGTTGCTGGCAACGAGCTTGGCCCGCTATTCTGCAGGCGCTAACCGATCCTTGAGTTCGACCAGCGATGGGAGCCTTCCGAGAAAGTCGTCGGTGCTCATGACCACTTCGAGATTGTCACGTAACCGCTCGATGCCTTCTGCATCGTCGGTTTCGATGGCTTTGTTGGTCACGGCTTCGAAGAATGACTCGAGACGGGTGACCACCTCAACGTTGCGCGGATGCAGCTGGTAGGCCTCCCGATACAGCGACAACGCCGATCCGACATCCCCGAACTCATGCAGCAGATCACCTTCGTCCAGCAACCTTGCGATGTCCTGCCGCGTCTGCTGGGCCAGTTCGACGAACGGAATATCGGGTGCGATACGCCGATCTTCCTCAATCTGAACGTAGCTGATGTACGCGGCAAAGGCGGCGGCCAAAATCACTACCGCGCCAAGGGCGAGCATAAGTTTCGAGCCGCCCTCGAAGCGGCGCAGGAACTCGGACGCATGCTGGGTGCGGTGGCTGCGGTCGAACGCCAACCCGTTTTTCAGCGCGCGCCACTCGCGCCGCTTCAAACCTTTCAGGGGTTCCGGCTCGAGCCGCTCGCGCCGTGCCTCCGGTGCCGGGACATTGTTGAAAGGGTGGCGTCCGGACAATAGCTGATAGGCAACGATGGCCAATGCGTAAACGTCATCGGCAGGATGTGGATCGGCCCCATCGAACATCTCGCACGCGGCATACGACGGCGTTAGCGCACCCAGCACGCCTGCATCGAACGCGGTCTCGTCGGGCGCTTCCGTGTGCCCTATCGGTACGGCTCGAGCGATGCCGAAGTCGAGAATCTTGGTCTGGTCGTCATCGGTCAGGAACACGTTCGCCGGTTTGAAATCCGAATGTACGATGTTGTTGTTGTGGGCATAGGCAAGGCCCAGGCTCAACCCCCGGATGATGGAAACAGCCTGAGTTCTCGGCAATCCCAGCGGGTTGTCGAGTATGACTTGGTCCAACGGGTCGCCGTCGAGGGCCTCCATCGTGAGATAGACGAGCTGCTCATCCCGATCAAAGTCGTATACGGTTGCGATGTTGGGATGGGCAAGGGTTTGCGCCTTACGCGCCTCTCGCTGCAAGGCCACCACCATTTGCGTATCGCGCTGAAATTCGTCCTTCAATACCTTGAGCGCGACGTAGGGATTGCTGTCCTGGGTTTCTTCCATCCGCAGATCTTTGGCGCGGTAGACGACACCCATCCCGCCCTTGCCGATCACGGCTTCCAGCACGAAGCGGTCTTTGATCACCGCACCGAGACCCAGCTCATCGGCCTGCCGGGAACGGTCGCGTTGCGCGACGACAGTCGCGTCGTCATCGGTTGGGGGTTGGTTGTCGTCGGCCACTAGTGTCCTCTAGGTGTCCTGCTCGATCGCAAAGGCTTCTTCAGGTGAGCGCACCATGCGATGTCGCGCATACAGCCAAAAGTAGCCAAGCCCCGCGACGAACCAAAGGGCAACGCCTATCACGCCCTGCCGGAAGTCGGCATTTAAAAACAAGGCAACCAACGCCACAACAGCGATGACGAGTGCTACCCACGCCCCAGGCGCACCAACCGGGCTCAGGTATGGGCGTGCCATCTTCGAGAATCGTTTTTTCAGCACCAGATAGGCCGCCATCTGCATAGCATAGGCAATGACCGCACCGAACACGGCCATGTTGAGAATGATACCGCCAAACGCTCCGGACTCATCTGCGAAATGCAACACGAGCAGCACCCCATATCCCACCAACGCGCCCCAGATGAGCGCGACATGAGGCGTCTTGCGCGTGCCGTGGGTTACCGACAGCCAATGCGGAAAGTACCCGGCTCGACTCAACGAGTAGATATTGCGCCCGTACGCGTAGATGATCGCGTGGAAGCTGGCGATCAAACCAGCGACCGCCATCAGCCCCAACACCTTGCTGCTCGTAACGCCTAGCGTGATCTTCATCGCGTCGAGTAACGGTTCTTCGGTAGCGGACCCGAAATACGCCGCGCCGCCACCGACCCCCATGTTGAGGAAAGTGACGAGAACGCCGGTGACGATCAAGGTAACGAGACCCCAGATAAGCCCTCTAGGCATGTCGCGTTGAACGTCCACCGCTTCCTCGGCGGCCAACGGCAGTTGCTCGATCGCTAGATACAGCCAGATGGCGAACGGCAATGCGGCAGCTACCCCACTAAAGCCTTTCGGAAGGTAGCGGCTGTGACCCGTATCGGGTTCGATGTTCCACAGGTTGTCCCATTGGAAGTGTGGGATGGCGCTCACGAAATAAACGGCCAGGATACCGAGCGCTATAAGCGTGATCACGACGACAAACCGAAACGACGCTTCCACGCCAATGATGTTCAAGCCAACGAACGCAATATACAGTCCGGCCCACCAGACTGGCTGCACCGCATCTGACGTCTCGAAGATATTCTGCAAATACGCGGCAGTGAAGTAGCACACCACCGCGGTTGTGATCACGTACTCCATGTTCTCGGCAAGGCCGGTGATGTAGCCACCCCATGGCCCGAACGCTGTTCGTCCGAAGGAGTACGCGCCACCGGTGTGCGGTAACGCAGGCGACATCTCGGCGATTGAGAAACACAGACCTAAGTACATCACCGTAATGACAACCACGGCAATCAAGAACCCACCGAACCCCCCCTGACCGACGCCTAGGTTCCAGCCGGAGAAGTCCCCCGAGATGACCGCACCCACGCCCAGCGCCCAAAGGGAGAACACCCCGGCATAACGTTTGAGCCCACGCCGAGTGAAATAATCTGCTTCGGTCTCGCGGTAGGTAACGCCGCCGGGTTTGTTAGCCACGCGCTTTCAACTCCTGCCCAAGATGACGTATTCAAGTAAACGTCAGGGATATGGACTTTTCAATCCGTAGCCTCCATCCAATCGTGGGCGGCTCCTCGCAAGACAAACGCATCGAGATGGTTCCCGCAGACCACGACCTGCAGACCCCCGAAGGCGCACGCAACGACGTTGCCGACCTGCTCGCGGCATGGCTGTCAGAACACGACGTGATTGGCCCCTAATCGTCACCCAACCGCCTGATTCCGAGGCACTGACGTTCAGGCTTTATTCAGTAAAAACAGTGTCTTATAGCACCATACCGATTCCGTCAGGGTTGGTATGAAAGATGCACGATCGTTAATAGGGTGCGAGCCAACGAGACGCTTCGAGCACACGTAACAACAAGATGTCGGAGAGCTGTAATGAGCCGACCAATGACAGAACATGTACTTCGCCAGGAAAACCTGGCCTATATCGATAGCGGTGGAGTCAGCGCGAACGCCCAAAAAGTCCATCTGGTGCCGGCTTTTCAAGA
>CBDTZM010000015.1:0-12634 GCA_965364915.1 uncultured Pseudomonadales bacterium
AAGTGTCACTTGAACACCTGTCCGGTCGGCATCGCCACGCAGGACCCGGCATTGCGCAACAAGTTCACCGGCACGCCCGAACACGTGATCAACTACATGTTCATGGTGGCGCAAGAACTACGCCAGATCATGGCGGATCTCGGCTTCAAAACCATCAACGAGATGGTGGGTCGCGTGGATGCGCTGAACGTCGATACGGCGGTCGATCATTGGAAGGCCAAGGGCCTGAACCTCGCTGAAATTCTGCTGCCGGCCGAACAACCTCCCGAATTTCTCGGCTCATATGCTCAGCACGACCAGGACCATGGACTCGAACGGGCACTGGACAACGAGTTGATGAGCCTTGCCGAACCGGCCATCTCGCGCGGCGTAGAGGTTTATCACGAACTCGACATCGTCAACACCAACCGGGTGGTCGGGGGCATGCTTTCGAACAAGATCATTCGTGAGGTCGGTCCAGACATGCTTACCGACGGAACCATCCACTTCAAGTTTCGCGGCAGCGCCGGTCAGAGCTTCGGCTGTTGGCTGGCAAAGGGCGTCACGCTGGAAGTCGAAGGCGACGCCAACGACTACGTCGGCAAGGGACTGTCCGGAGGGCGCATCATCGTCTATCCGCCGAAGCAATCAAAATTCGTCGCCGAAGACAACATTATCGTCGGCAACGTCGTGCTCTATGGGGCGACGAGCGGCGAGTGCTTCCTTAGAGGGGTCGCCGCAGAGCGCTTCTGCGTGCGCAATTCCGGTGCGAGCGCGGTGATAGAGGGTGTCGGCGATCACGCTTGCGAATACATGACCGGAGGCCGTGCCGTGATTCTCGGACCGACGGGGCGTAACTTTGCGGCTGGCATGAGCGGCGGCATCGCCTACGTGTGGAATCCTGAAGGCGCGCTCGAAAGCCTCTGCAACATGGAGATGGTCGCGCTCGAACAACTGGTCGAGGACGACGACATTGACGAGGTGAAGATTCTCATCGAGAAGCATCTCAAGTACACGGGATCAGCTGTGGCGAAAATTCTGCTTGACGACTGGCAGACCAGCGTTGGCCAGTTTGTCAAGGTCATGCCTACCGACTACAAGCGCGTGCTAGAAGAACGCAAGACCGCCGTCAGCGCAGGTTGAGCACGACAGGTGGGTAAGACAACCGGATTCTTGGAGTTCGAGCGCCACGCGGCGCCGTATCGCGACGCGCAATCGAGGTTGCTCGACTTCGAGGAAATCTACACCGCTCACGACCTCGACCGCCTAGCCGATCAAGGTGCTCGTTGCATGGATTGCGGCGTACCGTTCTGTCAATCGGACGAAGGTTGCCCGATACACAACCTGATTCCCGAGTGGAACGATCTCGTCTATCGAGATCAGTGGCGCGACGCGTTGGATCGGTTGCACAAGACCAACAACTTTCCCGAATTCACGGGCCGTGTTTGTCCTGCACCCTGCGAGGGTTCGTGCGTGCTCGGCATCACCGATCCCGCCGTCACTATCAAGAACATCGAGATGGCGATCATCGACCGCGGCTTTGCCGAAGGTTGGGTCGTGCCGGAACCGCCGTCGGAGCGAACCGGCAAGCGGGTTGCCGTGGTGGGCTCGGGTCCGGCGGGCCTTGCAGCCGCGCAACAGCTCAATCGTGCAGGGCACCAGGTTACCGTTTACGAGCGCACAGATCGTATCGGCGGTTTGCTGATGTACGGCATCCCGAACATGAAGCTCGACAAACCGGTCGTGGTGCAGCGGCGCATCGAACTCATGCGCGAAGAAGGTGTGGAATTTCGAGTCAACGCCCCTGTGGGGGACGGTGCCGATGGCAGCGTCGACGTCTTGAAGTTGGAAGAGGCCAATGACGCTATCTTGCTCTCTACCGGCGCGACGGTGCCCCGCGATCTGCCGATCCCGGGCCGGGATCTCAACGGCGTGCACTTCGCCATGGAGTTCCTGTCGAAGAACACCAAAAGTTTGCTCGACTCCAACCATAAAGACGGCAACTACATATCTGCCAAAGACAAGCACGTCATCGTGATCGGGGGCGGCGATACCGGTACCGACTGCATCGGCACGGCGATGCGTCACGGCTGCAAGAGCCTTGTCAACTTCGAACTGTTCCCGCAACCGCCCATTGAGCGCGCCCCGAGCAATCCCTGGCCTACCTGGCCCGTAATATTTCGCACCGACTACGGTCACGAAGAAGTCGCGGTCAAGTTCGGCGACGATCCAAGGGTGTACCTCATCTCCTCGACGGAGTTCGTCGATGACGGCAACGGCAACGTTAAAGCCATTCGTACGGTGGACGTGGAATTGAAGGAAGGCAAGTTCGAGAGCGTACCCGGAAGCGAACGCGTCTGGCCCGCAGACCTGGTGTTCCTGGCCATGGGCTTTCTCGGTCCGGAACACGCGGTGTCGGATCCCCTAGATCTCGCTTACGACGAACGCTCGAACTACCTGGCCGGCTACGGCGCCTATCAGACGAGCGTGCCCAAGATCTTCGCAGCGGGCGACTGCCGGCGCGGACAGTCCCTGGTGGTGTGGGCGATCAACGAAGGACGGGAGGCGGCGCGCGAGATCGACCGCTATCTCATGGGTTCTACCGAACTCCCCTGACTTGCGTAGCAAGGCACGACTACTGAAGCGTCGTTCTGATCGCTCCGTGGATCTGGTCCATGGGGCGCACCCAAGGTTGCACGTTGCCGACCTCGACCGGAAGGGACTTTGCGGCCACCTCGGCCTGGGCGCGGGTATCGAACAGCCCGTAAACCACGACGTACAGAATTCTACCGTCCCTCTGCAGACGATAGCTGCCGAAGTCCGACGGGTTGCGTTGGTTGTCGATATAGGCGAGCGCGCGTTCCCCCGATGAAACGGTGACCAACTGGATGCTGTACACGCTCGTGGGCTGACTCATCAGCCAAGCGCCATCGCGTCGACCCAGTTTCGGTTCCGGCACGATGTCCGGTAGCACCGCCTGCGTACGCGCTACGGCGACCTGCTCGACGACGGGCTCGATCGCCGGCGCTTCGAACGGTTTGGCTACAGCGGCCTCTTCAACCCTATCAGGTGCCTGAGCAAGCTCAATGGGCGTTTCATCCGCACCTTGCCCCGCTTGCCAAACGACGTAGACCAAACCCAACAGTACAATCACCAAGGTGATCAGCGCCCTATGGAGACCAGGAAATCGTTCCGGATGCCGATCAACCCCGGATTCCAACTGTATGAGGATGTCGTTGGCAATCTTGTTGATTCTGCCGGGTAGCCCTTCCGATAGCCTGGCAAGATCTACGACTTGCTGATCGGTGAAAGGCAGCCTGCCGCGATACTTGGCTTGGTGGAACCGCCATTCCAGATACGCGCGAATGTCTTGTGCTGCAAATCCGGAGAGCCGCATCTCATGCCACTCCACGAAGTGGCGTTCTGCCGACCTGCCGACGACCGTCACCACGCTCTGTTCGCCGAACAAGATGAGCCTGAGCTCACACCGGCCCATCAACACAAGCAACGCGTCGACGGACTTGTAGTCCAGCAGGTGCGCATCGTCAACCAGCGCAGCACAGAAACGGCCGATCTCGGCTTGCTCATCCACATGATCGATGATCAAACCGGTCAGCAACTGCGTGTTGGCGTCGAGGGGTACCGCAATACCGAAGCCTTGTGCCACGTTGGCCAACACCTCTCGCGGTGCACTGACCAACGTGCTATTGATACGCGTTGCCTTGACACGCGGCTCCATCGACGCAGACAGTTGCCGATACAGCGTCGTCTTGCCAACGCCGAACAACCCGGTGACCAGAAGCAAACGCCGCGACCATTGGCTGAGATGACGCAGTTGTTCGAGATAGGTCTTGCGATCACCGCGCTCGAAGAAATCGTCACCAGGAGACGTGAAGGGGTTGTGGGTGAGACCGAGGAAACCCCTTTCAGGGTCTGACATTCGCCTTATCCATCCAACTCTTTGCCAAGGGTCTGAAGCACCGCGACGGTATTCACATCATCGGTCACGGTGACCGATCCGATATGCGCCGCAAGCACGAGGCGCAATTTACCATCAACGACTTTCTTGTCCATGCCCATCGCATCGAACATAGCGTCTGCCTCGACCCCGGGCGGCAATCGCGTTGGCAAACCAACCACGTCAAGCGCCCGTTCGATTCGCAGAACGTCGCCCGCGGCCATGAGTCCATGACGCTCTGAACAGTCCGCCGCCAGCACCATGCCAATGGCGACAGCCTCACCGTGCAACAATTGCTTGTATTCGGTCACTGTTTCGAGCGCGTGCGCAAACGTGTGGCCGAAATTCAGAGTCGCGCGCAAGCCCTGCTCTCGTTCGTCGTCGGCAACGATGCGCGCCTTGATCTCACAGGATATCTTCACCGCGTGCTGCAGCGCCTTGGTCTCTCTAGCCAGCATTTCTGCCGCATGGCTTTCCAGCCAGTCGAAGAACGCCGCATCCGAGATCACACCGTACTTGTACACCTCCGCCAGTCCGGCCAGAAATTCTCGCTCTTGCAGGGTCGCGAGGGTATCCGTGTCGGCGATGACGCAGCGCGGTTGATGAAACGCGCCGATCATGTTCTTGCCGTCCGGGTGATTGACCGCGGTCTTGCCACCGACCGACGAATCCACCTGCGCGAGCAAGGTGGTTGGGATCTGGATGTAGTCGACCCCACGCTGAAACGTCGCTGCGGCAAAGCCGGTAATATCGCCAACGACGCCACCACCGAGCGCAACGAGCGTCGTCGAACGGTTGTGACGGTTGTGCATCAAGAAATCGAGGATGCCGGCATAGCTTTCTAGGGTCTTGTACTGCTCGCCGTCGTCCAGCACGAAGACATCGACCCGTTTGTCGGCGAGGCTCTGTTGAAGGCGTTCCAGATACAAGGGTGCGATGGTCGAGTTCGTTACGACCGCAACCTGATCTCCGGCAATGTACGGCGTCAACAGGTCGGGCTGTCCCAGCAGACCTTGACCGATCTCGATGGGGTAGCTGCGCTCACCTAGCTGTACCTGGACTCGCATCAGACCACCACCCCGTCGTCCCGTAACCTACGCTCGATCTGCCGCGCCAATGCCTTTGGTCCTTGGTGATCGGTCACGAATCGATAGTCCGCTATGTCCTCGTACAAAGGCAGGCGCTCGTTCAACAAACGTCGAAACGTCGCTCTGCTGTCGCCGTCCCGGAGTAACGGGCGTTTTTTGTCCTTTTGGGTGCGCTCCACGAGCCGCTCGAGCGGGCTATCGAGATGCACGACGCAGCCCCGCGCACTGAGCACGCGTCGATTCTCGGCCCTCAGCACTGCGCCACCCCCGGTCGCGAGGACAATGCCGTCGGCTTGCGTCAGCTCGTCGATCACGTGCTGCTCCCTGTCGCGAAAGCCGGGCTCGCCTTCGACATCGAATATCCAGGCAACGGGCGCGCCTGCGCGCTCTTCGATCACGTGATCGGTGTCAAAAAACTGCAGGCCGAGCGAGTCTGCCAAGAGCCGCCCCACGGTGCTCTTGCCCACTGCCATCAGACCAACGAAATAGATACTTATCTGGCTCATAAAAAAACGGCGGTCGTACTAGGACCGCCGTCATTCTAAACGAGTCGGACGTTTATCTGTTCGTCAGACTATCCTGGATAATCCTCGGTGTGATGAAAATCAACAGCTCTTGCTTGTCGTCGCGCTCAATCGTGCGGCGGAACAAGCGGCCGACGTAGGGCAGATCGCCCAAGAACGGCGTCTTCTCTGTCGAGATGTTCTTATCCGTCGTGAAGATACCGCCGAGCACGATGGTTTGCCCGTTGTCCACCAAGACCTCGGTCGAGATCTCGTTGGTATTGATCGACGGTACGCCGTTGAAAATGGTACCCACCGTGTCCTGCTTGACGTTCAACTCCATGATGATTCGGTCATCAGGGGTGATCTGCGGGGTCACCTCCAGAGACAGCACCGCGTCTTTGAACGACGTCGATGTGGCGCCGCTGCTCGTCGCCTCTTGATACGGAATCTCGACACCCGATTCGATCGTCGCCGTAGACTTGTCCGCCGTAATCACCTTCGGCCGCGCAACGACTTCTGCATGACCATCGGCAGCCAAGGCGGAGATTTCGAGGTCGACCAGGTAGCCGGGGCCCGTGATACCTATACCGATACTCGTGGCGCCTGTTGCGCTGACGCCCAAATCGACGACTAGGTCGTTCGGGCTGGTGATGTCACCCTGACCGGCAGGGTCTACCACGATATCCTGCAGTTCAACCAACGTGTCCAACGAACCGCCATACTTCAAGATGCTGGGGCCGTTGTTCTTGATGGCGCCGCCACCCCAACGTATGCCCAACTGCTTCGAAAAGTTGCTGTTTGCGGTGACGATGCGAGACTCGATGAGGACTTGGCGCACCGGCACGTCGAGTTGCGCGATGACCAGGCGAAAATCTTCTAGCTTGTCGGCCGTGTCCGTCAAGATGATGGAGTTGGTGCGTTCGTCGACGATGACGCTGCCGCGCTCGGAGAGTATCGAGCCTTCATCGCCGCTGGCGTTGAAGAGTTCGAACAGTTCGGTCGCGCTCGCGTAGCGAATCTGAATGAACTCGGTGCGCAGCTGCGCGAGCTCGGCAATCTGCTTCCGGTTCTCCAGCTGCAGTTTCTCGCGCGCGGCTATCTCGGCCGCCGGTGCGACCAACAGGACGTTGCCGGTCTGGCGCTTGTCCAAGTTCTTGGTCTTCAAAATCAGGTCGAGCGCCTGGTCCCAGGGTACGTTCTTCAACCGCAACGTGATGCGGCCGGATACCGTGTCGCTCGCGACGAGATTGAGATCGGTAAAATCGGCAATAAGCTGTAGCACCGAACGGACTTCGATGTCCTGGAAATTCAGCGACAATTTTTCGCCCGTGTACTTGAAGACGTCGTCACGGCGGGTGACTTCTTCTTCTGTGAGCGGATTGACGTCGATCGACAGCGTGTTGTCCGCCTGGTATGCCAAGTAATCGTAGTTGCCCGTTGCGGTGACGGTGAACGTCACGTGGTCGCCTTCCTGCAACGCATCGACAATCTGCACCGGGGTTGCGAAATCTGCTACGTCCAACCGCCGTTGAAGGTTCTGTGGAAGCGTGGTGTTGCGTATCTGCACCTTGATAGCGCCGCCATCGCTGACGACGTTGACCGGCGCTTTCGGGTTGGACAATTCGATGATGATGCGCCCTTCACCGCCGGCACCCCGCCGGAAGTCGACACTGTCGATTCGCGAATCGATCGGGCCTGAGGTGGCGGACTGATCAGCCGCCGCGAACTGCTGTGGCGCTGCCACCAGGCCGCCGACGCCGCCGACCGTCAAATACAACGTGTTGCCTTGAATCTCGGTGGTATAGCCGACCAGATTGGTCAGGTTGACGATTGCCCGGGTGCGGTCCTTGGTACTGATGATGGACACGCGCCGCGCGTTACCGATACCCAGATCGTGATGTTTTTCTGTCAGCGAACTGCCGACGCCCGGCATGTCCAGCACGATGCGCGCCGGTTGCTCGATCGTGTAACCGGTCGGTTCTGGAGGTACTCCGTCGAACGTCATCCGAACTTCGGTTCCATCACCCGGCAAGGATGAAAATTCTATGGATTGAATCGTGGCAGCCCAGGCCGGCATTGCGAAACTCGCAATGACCAACGCCGCCAATCCAAAACCCTTTTGCTTAAGCATGTTTTTCATCCTTTAATCACTCCCCAGCGAAACGGTTCGGGCGCGTTCCACCCATCCGCCGGTACCATCCGGGACAATTTCGATAAGTTCTATAGCCGCGTCGTCGACGCTTTGAATCTGACCGTGGTCCGAGCCCATGTAATCGCCTGACTTAACCCGGTGCACACCACCATCGCCATCCTTGACCAGGCCAAAATGTCGTTGCCCTTGAGCCAGGGTCCCAACCATCGCGAGTTGGGCGATCGTAAACTGTTCGAGAAACTGTTTGACGCGATTGAAATCCGGGGTGACTTTCACGCCACCGTTGTCGCGTTCGACCTTCTTCAAAACCACCGGCGGTTCGAAAGGGCTGCGCTGGTTGCTCGCCTGATAAGCGTAAGGCGCCACCTGTTCAAACGGCGGTAAAGGATCGATCGTACCCATGGGGCGAGAATTTACCTCGTCCATAAACGCCTGAATATCGGCAAAGTCATTGCCCTGCGAGCACCCTACGAGTGCCATCAGGACGCCTGCGATAAGGACCGCGATAGGTGGCTTGGCTTTCATTCGTTTTCGTCCAGGTATCGATACGTTTTGGCCATGATGCTCATCTTCAGATGATTGACCGATGATTCCGGTTTAACGTCAAAGTCGTGCAACGTGACAATGCGCGAAAGGTTGGCCACACCGCTCACAAAAGAACCAATCTTGTGGTAGTCGCCTTCGACGACTATGTCGATGGGCAACTCTACGTAGAACTCGGTGCGCCGCTCCGGCTGAAGATCGATGCTCTCGATGACCAGTTCGTTGTCGATGGCCGTGCGCGTAATGTCTTCTAGCAGGCCCGGCACTTCCGTGTCGCTTGGCAACTGCTTCAAGAGTGCGCCGAAGGTCGCCTCCATCTCGTCGCGCTGCTTACGATATGCATCGAGATTGGCCGCCTTGAACGCTTTGCTTTCATAGTCCTGGCGTAAATTGACTTCTTTGGCTTCGACCACGTCCAGCATGGTCTGTTTGTCCGTCAAGTAGGCGTAGTAACCACCTCCCAAGACGCCGGCGAACAGAAGCAACATGACGATGCCCTTGATGGCGGCCGGCCACGAACCAATGTTGTTGATATCGAGGTCGCCGATGTCGAAGTTTCTGAGCTGTTCGATTGTGTCTTGCAACGCCATGGCTAACCACCCTCCACCGGGCGATTGGGATTGACCTGTGTGAATGTCAGATCGAACGTGCTCGCCTGTTGACCATAGTCGGAGTTGGTAGGATCTTCCTTGATGCTCTTGAGGTTGGGCTCTTTGAACCAGTCGGAGTCATTCAAGTTGCGCATGAGAGCGGATATTCGATTGTTGGATTCCGCGGTCCCGGACAGCGAGAGTCCATGGCCCGACATTCTCAAGCTACTGTAGTGCACGCCTTTGGCGAGCGTCTTGACCATCTCGTCGAACACCCGAACGATGACGGGACGGTTGCCTTGCAGGTCTTGGATGACGCGCATACGCGCCAATAACTGTTCCCGCTCGGCCTGCAAGTTCTGGATTTCCGCAATCCGCTCGTCCAACACGGCGATTTTTTGACTCAGGAAACCGTTGCGCAGGTTCTGTTCCTCGATGCCGCTGTCCAGCATCCATCCGCCGGTGAAGACGAGGATTGCACCTGCCAACAGAACACCTCCCAAATTGGTAAGGAATTCCTTTTTCTTGCGCTCGCGTTCCCATTCGCGCCACGGAAGTAAGTTGATCCTAGCCATTAGTCAAAACTCCTCATGGCCAACCCACAGGAAATCATCAACGCCGGCGCGTCGTTGGACAGCGCGTCTGCATCGACTCTCGAGGAGAGCGACATGTCCACGAACGGGTTGGCGATGATTGTCGGCGTGCCCAACTTGTTTTCGATCAAGTCAGGTAGTCCATCGATCGAGGCGGTACCGCCTGCAAGCACAATATAGTCGACATCGTCGTATTGACTGGACGAGAAGAAGAACTGCAGCGATCGGGTCACCTGCTGTAGCACGGCCTCTTTGAATGGTTGCAATACCTCTTCTTCGTAATCGTCCGGTAGACCACCTTGCTTCTTGGCGAGACCCGCCTCTTCAAACGAGAGGCTATAGCGGCGTTGAATCTCTTCGGTCAGCTGTTTGCCGCCAAACAGCTGTTCTCTCGTATAGATCGACTTGTCATCGGCGAGTACGGAAAGCGTCGTCATGGTCGCGCCGATATCGATGATCGCGACCACCAAGTCTTCGGCGTTGCTGCCGAGCTGCGGTTTCAGCAGTTCGAAGGCACGCTTCATCGCGTGGGCTTCGATGTCGACGATGGCGGGTTTGATGTTGCCCAGTTCCAACGCGGCTTCGCGCATCTCGACGTTTTCTTTGCGGCAGGCGGCCAACAGCACTTCGACTTGTTCTGGATTGCGCTCGGATAAGCCTTGCACTTCGAAGTCGATGGCGACCTCATCGAGGGGATAGGGAATGTACTGGTCCGCCTCGACGGTGATCTGCATCTCCATGTCGTCGTCCGACATGGCCGCGTCCATTTCGATGGTCTTGGTAATGACCGCAGAACCCGCAACGGCGACCGCCGCCTGTTTGGCACTGCTCTTCGAGCGGCTCAGCACGCGTTTTATCGCTTCACCAACCCCCTCTACATCACTAATATTCTTTTCCACGACCGCATTAGGAGGTAGCGGTTCGACAGCATAAGATTCGACTCGGTATCGATCGCTATTTTTGGATATCTCTAAAAGCTTCACCGACGTGGAGCTGATGTCCAAACCGAGTAAGACGTTGGACTTAGATCTAAACAATGCCACGATAAATTTTCCTTAACATCCGCGGGCACTTACGTCCTATTCATGCAACTCAACATTAAATACCAGACTTCCCGAGAGAGCAATCTGTTGGAACCTATAAATGCGGGCCACAGCCCAGTGCTTGCGTGTTCGAATTCCTTTTCAAAACCTGTTTTACGGCTCTCATCCGAGAGCTACCTCTCTCAATTAAGCCTAGCGACGGCGGAGCACTCATGACGCCCCGTTCGCGTCGCATAACCGCCCGTATTATGTGGCTCGCTTACGTAGGTTTATGTGGCGTAGTGCTCACTCTGGCGGGCATCTACCTATACCTCGACCCGCAAATTCCAAGGGCTGAGAGCTACCGCCACGTAAAGCTGGAGACACCTCTCAGAGTGTATACGCGGGATGGCGCACTCTTGGCCGAATTCGGCGAGCGGCGTCTGATACCGATTGCCTTCGATCAGGTGCCACCCCTCTTTGTCAGCGCGCTTCTCGATACCGAGGACAAGCGTTTCTACGAACACAGCGGCATCGACTACATCTCGCTGACCAACGATTCGTTGGGCCTGGTAAAAAACCTGCTTTTCGAGGAATCGCTAGGGCCGGGGGCGAGCACCATCACTATGCAACTGGCGCGCAACGTATCGTTCGGCCTGGAACGGCGCTTCATCCGCAAATTCAAGGAAATGTTGTTGGCGCTCAAGATCGAGCAGGAACTCACGAAGGACGAGATTCTCGAGTTGTACATCAACGTCGTGCCGTTCGGTAAGCGCGCCTATGGTGCGGAAGCCGCCGCAAGAACCTACTACGGCAAGTCTCTTAACGAATTAACCCTTCCGCAGCTTGCCATGCTGGCCGGCGTCCCCCAGGCACCCAGCGCCGGCAATCCGATCAACGGTCCGGAACGCGCACTGCGACGCCGCAACCTGGTGCTCTATCGCATGCGTGATCAGGATTCGATCACCGAAAGCCAGTACCGTGCCGCCCTAGACGCGCCGATTACCGCCCGAGTCTTTGGGCGCGACCTCGATGTGGCCGCACCGTTTCCCGCAGAATGGGTTCGCCAGGAGTTGATCGACCAGTTCCCCGACCTCTACACGAAGGGCTACGAGGTGTTCACCACCCTCGAGGAACCGTTGCAAGCAGCCGCCACCAGGGCGCTGCGCCGGGGGCTGATCAACTACGATCGCCTACACGGCTATCGCGGCGTGGAGGACCACCTGGAGCTACCGGTCACTGACCGCGCTGACGATGTGAGTGAGACCGAACCCGTCACGCCAGAGCGGGTCGCCGAACAGCTTGCAGAGGCCGAAGATCCGATGCTGGCGCTTGCCGAGCTGGAAGCCGAAGAAGCCGCCCGCGACGATTGGCGCGCGACGCTGAGAGAACGTCCCATCTACGCCGACTTGATGCCAGCCGTCGTCATCGCGGTCGAGGCAGACCACGCCACGGCCGAGTTGGGAGGCGGCCTGCAAGTCGAGCTGCCGTTGGCCGTGCTGCGCTGGGCGCGACCCTACATCGACGTCGATACACGCGGGCCCGCGCCGCGCTCGCCGGACCAGGTGCTCGCGGTGGGCGACGTGATACGCGTGCAGGCATCCGAAGAGGGTTGGCGACTCGCGCAACTACCGGACATACAAGGCGCACTGGTCTCCCTGGACCCGACGACCGGCGCGGTGCTGGCGTTGGAAGGGGGATTCGACTTTGGGTTGAATCAGTACAACCACGCGTTGCAAGCCGCTCGGCAACCGGGCTCCGGATTCAAGCCGTTCGTGTATTCCGCAGCGCTACACAGCGGCATCACGCCCGCATCGATCTTCATGGACATGCCGCTTGTCTTCGACGACAAAAATCTGGAATCCCAGTACCGGCCGGACAACGACAACAACCGCTACAACGGGCCTACACGCTTGCGTGAAGCGCTGTATCGCTCGATCAACTTGGTATCCATGCGCGTGTTGTTGAAAGTTGGTGCAGGCCGGGCATTGGAATACGTGAGCCGCTTTGGGTTCGATACCGAATCGTTTCCGCGCAACACGCAACTCGCCATCGGCGGCGGCACGATGGCAGTCACGCCGCTCGCAATGGCATCTGCGTATGCGGTGTTCGCGAACGGCGGCTACCTCGTCCAACCGCACATTATCGATCACGTATTGGACCAGGACGGAGAGGTGGTATTCGACCCCCGCTATCCCGAGGT
>CBDTZM010000016.1:0-12292 GCA_965364915.1 uncultured Pseudomonadales bacterium
CGCCCCAACGGCTTTTCAAAAACGCGCCGATGCTGTCCATGCGAGCTCCTCGTTGCGAGTGCAACGCGATTGTACGCCTAACTAGCTCTGGTCGAACATTTCCTGCAAACGAAACTTTTGCACCTTCGTCGAGGACATCGGCCACTCGTCGACGAAACGGACGTACCGCGGCACCTTGAAGCTAGCGATCTTGCCCCGACAAAACTCGATGATTTCCTCTTCCGTGACCTGGCAATCTGGTTCGGTTTCGATGAAAGCCGCTGCCACTTCCAACAGGCGCTCATCGGGCACGCCCACCACCTGTGCCAGTTTGACCGCCGGGTGCGTGGCCAAGAAGGATTCGATCTCGACTGCTGCGACGTTTTCGCCCCCCACCTTCAACATGTCTTTGATACGTCCGTGGAAAGTAATGCGGTTGTCCTCATCCAGCGAGCACAGATCCCCCGTTCGCAACCACCCGTCAACCAGGCTCTCGGCGTTCTTTTCCGGAGATTTGTAGTAGCCCTCGAATAGACAATAGCCCCGAACCCAGATCTCACCGCGAACGTCCGGCGGCAATACTTCCAGCGTGTCGGGATCGACCACGACGACCTCGATCCCGGGAAACGGCTGACCGCAAGTGTGTAGACGCGTCTCCAAATCTTCGTCCGGATGATTGAACGACACCACCCCAGAAGCTTCGGTCAGCCCATAGGCACCCGTCTGCACCGCCTGTGGAAACGCTTCTTGAAAGCGACGCAACACCTCGACGGGCGCAACGTTGTTGATGCGCCGCAGTTTGCTGAGATCGGTGTGCGCAAAGTCAGGGTGACTGATCAACTCATTGGTGATGGTCGGAAACGCCGGAAATGCCACCGTGGCGCCTTCGCGTTCCATCATTGCGAGCGCAGCACCGGCATCGATGTGGTTCATAGAGAGCATGGCAGCACCCGCATCCATACAGCATACGAACGGCAGGATCGAGGCGATGTGGAACATCGGCAAAGGCGCCCAGAAACGATCCTCAGACGACAAGAAATAGCGTTCGCGGTTCATGTTGATACCGTTGCGCACGAGTGAAGCGTGCGATAGAGGACAACCCTTGGGATTCGCCGTCGTGCCCGAGGTGTACATCATGATGCACGGATCGCCAATATCCACGCGGGTGCGCAACTCATCGAGCCGCGTGCGCGAAACCTCCGAGCCGGCATCTTTGAAACGCCTTGAAGGGAGTAAACCAGCAGGTGTCGCTGCGCCGATCGATGCGACGAACGCCAGCTGTGGCGCGCGCGCCAGGTTGAGGGCCGTGGGATCTTGGGCGTCGTCCAGATCGACGAATGCCTCCTGCAACAGCCCGGCAAAATCGACATAATCCGAAGCGAGGTCCGAGGTCACGATACCGACAAGGTCGGCGTTTTCGACGACGTAGGCCAACTCCTCTGCCTTGTACCGAGCGTTTACGGGCACCGAGATCGCCCCGATGAGCACCGTGCCCATCAAAACCTCGATGTACTCTGGGCAGTTCGGCATGAGTATGCCGACGTGATCTCCGGGTTTCACACCAAGGGCCACCAAACTGCCGGCCACTGCGTACGCCGCCTCCAGCAAGCTGCCGTAGGTGTGTCGGTGGTCCGGGAAGATCAGAACCGCATCATCGGGCGCGCGCCGAGCTGCGCCGACCAACAAATCGCCAAGCGCTGTGGGTTCGATTGCGTCCTGAATTTTGCTCAAGCTCACACGCCTGCTGTATGGTGAAACGGATATCGCCGGGAACCTAAGTGTACGATGACCAGAGGCATGGTTTCAGCACCGCAACCGGAAGCCGTGGAGGCCGGCGTGCTGGCCTTGCAAGCGGGCGGCAACGCAATTGACGCGGCGATCGCGTGCGCCCTGGTCCAGACCGTGGTCGATCCCCTCATGTGCGGAATCGCCGGATTTGGTTCCATGCAACTCTATCTGCCGTCCGCCGGAGAGCACACGTTCATCGACTTTCACGGCCGCGCGCCGCTGGCAGCCACCGAGGACATGTGGGCAGACAAGGTCGTCGCCGAAACGGAGGATGGCTTCGGCTTCATCCTGGAGGAAAACCTCAACGAAATCGGCTATCAAGCGATCACGTCGCCGGGCTCGCTGAGAGCTTTCTCCGAGGCCCTCGAAAGGCATGGCACGATGACGCTGGCCGACCTTCTGCAAACACCCATCCGCTATTGCAACGAAGGCTTCTTGGTTCGGCCACACGTTAGCTACTACTGGAATTTGACCGAACTCGCGGGACGCGTACCGCACATCGAACAGATCCGCCGCGATCCAGCGACGCGAGGCATCTACATGCGCAAGGATGGTACGCCTCGTCAAGCCGGAGAGACGCACCGCAATCCCGACATGGGCGCGACGCTGTCCCGTATCGCCACAGAAGGCGCAGACGATTTTTACACCGGCAAGATTGCGGAGCAGATCGCAAACGATATGCGAAGCAACGGCGGACTGCTAGCCAATGCGGATCTCGCCAACTACCAAACGGAGGTGCGCGAGCCGCTTTGGGGGGAGTATCGAGGATATCAGATCGCCACCAACCAACTGCCCGGCGGCGGGGCGATGGTCATCGAGATGCTCAACATTCTCGAACAGTTCGATATGCATGCCATGGGACACAACAGCGCGGAGTACATCGCTACGGTTGCAGAGGCCATGAAGATCGCGACCGTGGATAAAGACCGGCACATGGGCGACCCGCGCTTCGTCGACGTCCCTCTCGAGAACTTGTTGTCGAACGCGTACGCCAGTGAGAAGGCCCAACAAATCCGCGACGGCGAACACGTCCACGTACCCCGATTCAATCGGGGTGCCGACAATCAAGACACGACACACGTTTGCGCGGTAGACGAATTCGGCAACTGCGTCTCAATGACTCACTCGCTCGGCAATCCTTCCGGCGTCGTCACCGAGGGTTTGGGTTTCATGTACAACGGTTGTATGAACGTCTTCGATCCACGGCCCGGCGGCGCGGATTCCATCCAGCCCCTCAAATCCAGGTTCACGGCGATGTCACCTTCCATAGTCCTGCGGGACAACCGGCCGTTCCTGGTCATCGGTGCGCCAGGGGGTACGTTCATTACGATGGGCGTTCTGCAAGGCATCTTGAACGCCATCGATTTCGGTATGAACGCCCAGGAAGCCGTCTCTGCCCCCCGCTTCTGTGTGACATCGGACATCATCGACATCACCAATCGCATTCCGCGCTTCATCGAGGCGGAACTCGTCCAGCGCGGTTACCAGACGCGTCGCACCCATCTGTCCTATAGCTTTGCAGGCGTGCACGCGATTCGCCTCACCGACGACGGCTGGGACGGCGGCGCCGATCCCGGCCGCGACGGCATGGCAATGGCTACCTAACGTACCTAACGGCCCGGCCGTCAGTGTGGATAGCGTTCCAAGTGCTGGCGCAGTAGATCCTTGCCGTAGTCGTTACCGTTGGGCGTACGCACCACTGCGTGAACGTGATCCCGTTGCGGCAACGCGCTATCGGTTAGATGGCGCAATCCTACCGGCCGCTGGTGATCAAATTCGATGAGCAAGACCGGGCTGTGCACCCGGTAGTAGTACACCGAATCATCCTCCATGCCGCCGATCCACGCGAAGTAGGTTGCATCGAGGTGCGACGCCAGCGCCTGCATGGTGTTCTGTGCATGGCCGACGTCGGTGTTACCGATATATAACGCGACCAGGTCCATCAGCTTGCGCCGTTGTACGTCCGAGAAGTTCGCCACCGACGTCCCCGCATAGTCGACGATGACGTTGTCCTTGAAGAACTCGGCGAGATTGTTGTTCTCGGTTTTTGCAGATTCGAGCACTGCCTCGCCGCGCTGGGCATCGGTCAGCGACCGCAAGACCTCGAGACCTAATTGTTGTTCGTCTTGCAATATGGCAACGCCCTGATACTTCCCCATCGACGCAATGACCGGCTCGGAACCGACAAACAACGGCGTCATCACCACCTGATCACCGAGTACGAAATAGTTGATGATCAGGTGATGACCGTCCAACTGCCAGCCCCAAGGCTGGTCGGTCGAGGGCTCGCCCATGACGGTAATCCAATAGCGCCACTCACCGTATTCGTCGAAATCGTTATCGTTCAACTCCGCCAATGTGGTATTGAGTTTCATGATGTCTCGCGCGAGGTTGAAACCCTCGAGGCTTAGACCGGCTTGCAGCATGTCGAAGGCGGCGGCTCGTTGAGCTTCGTTCATTTCGAGGAACGCCACGCCCTGACGGATGTAAAAATGCGGGTTCATCCACTTACGCCACTCCGGGTCGTCCACCGGAAACTGCACTCGTTGCCGCTGTGTTTCCGTCAACGATGCCAGAAACGCATCGGCGGCGTCAGCCATTGGCGCCGTGGATACCCCGGTTCGCTGAATCTCGAACAGGTTCGGCTCAATCGTCCCGTCACTGGTAATGCCGACGAACGGTTCGGCAAGCGCCGAACTCTCGAGTTGTTCGGAAAGAATTTCCCAACGGCTCGGCCACGCCGCGGCGACGATGATGCCGATCACCACAGCAACACCCCCGCCAATCCACAGACCTTTCTTCACGCTTGAGGAAACTCCTTGATGTAGATGTCCTGCTGGGTGAACGGGATCTCAATCCCATGCTCGGCGAATTTTTTGTAGATCTCAAGGTATAACTGGTGCGAAATTCGCCCCCGATCTTCCGGTCTCTCGATCCAGCCCTGCAGATCGAAATCGACGCTCGAAGCGCCAAAGCCGCGCATGCGCACACGCGGTTCCGGATCGGCACAAATCTCCTCGTGTTCCAAGCCAATCTTTGTCAGCACATCAATCACCTCATCCGCGTCTGTACCATAGGCGACGCCAACGCTTACCCGTATACGCATCTTGAGATGGCGCCCACCGCTCTCGTTGACGATCTTCGCGTTCGCAATCACGCCGTTAGGAATAGTGATCTCGACGTCATCACGCGTCATCAGACGCGTGCTACGCAGACCGATAGCCGAGACCTGACCTCTTTCGCCGGTATCGAGATTGATGAAGTCGCCAATTTTGTATGGCGCATCGGCAACGATGAAAAACCCTGCAAACAAGTTCGCCAATGTGTCTTTGGCAGCAAATCCAACGGCCACGCCAACGATGCCAGCCGAAGCAAGCCATCCCACCGGATTAATACCCCAAATCAGCAACAAGACGTAGCTACCTAACAGGATGGTGAGAAGCTTGGCGGTGAGGTCGAAAATCGGCACCGTTCGTGCTTCGACGATGGCGAAACGATCTTGATGGCCCACCGTATCCAACAGCGATGTCGAAATACGCAAGCTTGCGCGCATCCAACTCGCGACAATCACGGACAACAGGCCCTGTACGATCAATTGCCTGCCCAGCGGCAACTGAGCCGCGTTGACGGCGAGTGTCAAACCAAAATAGAGAACGGTCGTAAAGACCGGTTTGCGTAGGTGCTCGATGACGTGATCGTCTACCAGCGAGGTCGTCAGATCGGCCAAACGGTGCAGGCTTTTGAACAGCACCGAGCGAACGACGATCGCCAACACGTAGAACAGACTCGCAATGACGATTGCTCCGATCACCGGATAGTGGGCGATCGCCTCCCAAGCTGGCAGCAGAGCATCCGGCAGCCAATCGACGAATCGAGGTAGCGCTTCCCCTACCGGTGCAACGTCGGTCTCGAGTGCGTCGTTGGTCGCGCTTGCGGCATTAGCCATCGGGTTGCCTATTGAAGGAAAGTGCAGCGTTGGTTGCGAAACGTTGTCCGTTCTGCGTTGCAAAAAACGCGTCGAGAGGTACCAGTTCCTGGCGCAAGAATCCTTTGTCGGGTAGCGTCCCGGCGGAAACCATCTCGATGATGGCGCAAACGGACGAGGAGGTCGTCCAGGCGATCGCGCGCCAAGACCGATCGCCGATCTGGATGGGATAATACGAGCGTACGAACTCTTTGCGGCTTAATCGACCTTCGCGCAAACCCTCAGCAGAGACGTGGATGTGTACGACATCTTCGTCGACCGACGGTTTACTGTTCTTCAGGATCCGACCGGCAAGTTCCCGGTCTTCGCGCATCAACAACTCGTGGAAGAAGAAGTTCATCAACCGCGCATGACCCGGATAGCGCATTGTCTTGTAATCGAGATTCTCGACTCGACCGCGATAGGAGTCGCACATCGTGCCCAATCCACCGGAGGTGGTGAACGCCTCCAGTCGCACACCGTTGACGTGCACGGTTTCGACCCACTCCATCGGCGACGTCCACTTCTGCTCGCCGTCTTCGATGACCTCGCAATCGTTCAGGTATTCATTGACCACGCCCTCGGGCGACCAATTGAAGGAATACGCGAGCAACCCCGTCGGATGTTGCGGCAACGCGCCAACCCGCAATTTGATCGACCGTATTTCGTCGAAATCCTCCGCCAGGTGTGCGCCGACGATGCCGACAAACCCGGGCGCAAGCCCGCATTGCGGAGCCATCAGCCTGGCACTCGTTGCCGATAATTCGAGGATGCGCTTGGTGGTCGGTACGTCCTCGGTGAGGTCGAAGTAGTACAGTTCGAGTTCGTGCGCGAGCTCGGCAACACCGATATTGAGGTGATACGGCAAGCAGGACAGCACCGCATCTTGTTTTTCCATCACGGCCGCGAGTTCGGCTCGATCGTCAACCGACGCGGTGACCACGTCGAACGGCAGTCGGTGGCCCGGAGGATGCAGGTCGACGCCGGTGACTGAAAATTTGCTGCGATCGAGCAACGTGGCGGCCAACTCGCCGACCGCGCCCAATCCCAGTACCGCAATTTTGTTCAGCTTGTCGGCCATGCCTACACCTCGAAATTGATCCCCTGCGCCAGCGGTAACGCCTTGGAGTAATTCACCGTGACCGTTTGGCGGCGCATGTAGGCCTTCCACGCGTCCGATCCCGACTCGCGTCCTCCGCCGGTTTCCTTTTCACCACCAAAAGCGCCGCCAATCTCAGCACCGGATGGGCCGATGTTGACGTTCGCAATACCACAGTCGGAGCCTTGGGCCGATAGAAAATTTTCGGCTTCACGAACGTTGTTGGTGAATATGCAGGATGATAAGCCCTGCGGAACGTCGTTGTGCATAGCCACGGCATCCGCGAAGTGTTTGTAACCCATCACGTACAATACTGGCGCAAACGTTTCCTGCCGGACGATCTGCGTCTGATCGGGCATCGCGACGATCGCCGGCTGTACGTAAAAGGCATCGGGGTATTCTTCCGACAATACCCTGACACCACCAAACACGTCGCCCCCTTGCTCGCTGGCGACAGACAATGCGTTCTGCATCGCCTCATAGGCCGATCGGTTGACAAGCGGTCCCACGAGATTCGTCTCATCCAATGGATTGCCGATGGCAAGACCCTTGTAAGCCTTCTTGAGCCGGCTCAAAAGTTCATCCAAGATGCCTTCGTGAACGATGACGCGGCGCAGCGACGTGCAGCGTTGCCCGGCGGTGCCAACGGCCGAAAATACAATCGCTCGCAATGCCATGTCGATGTCCGCGGACGGCGTGACGATCATGGCGTTGTTGCCGCCCAACTCCAGGACGCACCGGCCGAACCGCTCCGCGACGACAGGCCCGACAGCCCGGCCCATCTGCGTGGAACCGGTCGCCGAAATGATCGACACGCCGCGACTACCGACCAACGTTTGGCCAACGGTGCTATCACCAACCAGCACCTGGTTTAGCGCCTCATCCGCCTCTTCGAAGTTGGCGGCGACTCTGTCGAATAGCTTCTGCACCGCCAGCCCACAAAGCGGCGTTTGCTCGGACGGCTTCCATATCACCGGGTTACCGCAGACCAACGCCAGCGCGGCATTCCATGCCCAGACGGCCACGGGAAAATTGAACGCGGTGATGACTCCGCAAACGCCCATGGGTTGCCACAGCTCGCGCATGCTGTGCCCGGGTCGTTCGGAAGGCATCGTCAAACCGTATAGCTGCCTCGAAAGGCCAACGGCAAAGTCACAGATGTCGATCATCTCTTGCACTTCGCCGAGCCCTTCTTGGAGGATTTTGCCACTCTCGACCGAAACGAGGCTCGCCAGGGCGCTTTTCTGCGCGCGCAACTCTTCGCCGAGCAGCCGGACGAACTCTCCGCGGCGGGGCGCCGGCACCGTTCTCCAAGTCGTAAAAGCAGCCGTCGCTCGAGCGATGGCGCGCTCGGCTTCTGCAACACTTTGGGTCGACAGGCTACCGATCAAACCACCGTCGATCGGCGAGTGCACGGCGAGATCACCCTTGCTCAACTCCGCTTCGGTAATGCCGTTCGCTAGCGCAACATCGAGGTGCGTCATGACGGGGCACAGACCGTCAGCCAATGGGCAAACTCAGAATCTTCTCCAGCGGCGATGCGCTTGTGCTTGTCGCGAAGTCGTCGAGTGACGGGACCCACGTCCCCTCCGCAGAATTCATGCTCGTCGATCCTGATCACCGGCCACACGCCGACGGATGTCGCCGTCAGGAATACTTCGTCCGCACGCAACAACTCCTCAACCGTCATGTCGCGTTCCGTTACACCGATGCCGATCGCCGGCGCCAATTCTAAAACGGAGGCGCGAGTCACGCCGTGTAAAACTCGGCTAGCCGGCGGCGTGACCAGCCCGCCGTCGAATACCGCGAAGATGTTCGACGTCGTCGACTCGGCAACGAAGTTCTGGTCGTCGAGCAACAGAATGTCATCATAGCCCTCCTTGCGGGCTCGCCATTTCGCGAACATCCCGGACGTGTAGTTCGCGGCGACCTTTGCTTGCGGGGGGATGATGTCGACGCGTCGGTTACTGATGGCGTGCTCGACTTTGAGCGAGAGGTGCCGAGCCGCATGATACTCGCCCACGTTGCGGTCGATGATGTCGGTTGAACTATCGTAAGCGGCGATGAACACCGAAATGGTTGGATCTTGAGGTACCAGCTCCACTTCGATCGACGGGATGAGCGCGCTGATCTTCAGGGAATGAGAACCCGGATTGCGCACGACCGTCGCCACGCAGGCGTCGATGAGATCCTGCTCCTCGTACCGAATCGGAATCCCCATAAGGCGGCACGTCGCAAATAGCCGAGCGATATGCTCGGGTAGTTTCATGATCGCCGGGCCTCTGGGTGTGTCATGCACGCTCATGTAGTCGAACGCGAGGGACCCGCGCTGCAGGCTTTGGGCCAGCACGTGCACGGTGGCGTCAGCCCAATCGATGAACTCACCGTCTCGCCAGATCTGTCGATCGACCTTCGACACGCTTGTTTTCCTACCTACCTTTGCCTACCGGGGCCTTGCGGTTGACCCCAGAGTCGCGTATTCGGCCATGTAATGGTGCTGTTGTGATACTCGAGTCCCGGCTGGCGATCTTTGCGCAGCAATAACGGACCATCCAAATCGACGAATCGCGCCATCGGCGCCAGTAACACCGCCGGGGCCATGCTGAGCGATGTCGCCACCATACAGCCCACCATGATGTCGAATTGCAATGACTTTGCCAGGTTGATCGCATCGATAGCATGGGTAAGCCCGCCGGTTTTGTCGAGTTTGATGTTTACGACTTGGTATTTGTCTTTGAGCATTTCCAGGTCAGCACCCGTGTGGACGCTCTCGTCCGCACCGATCGGGACCGGTGAGTCAAATCCCACCAATGCCGCATCGGCATCCGCCGGCAGCGGTTGTTCGATCAACGCGACACCGACCTCTTCGGCCACGGGTAGCACATCGTTTAAGGTATCGATGTTCCAACCTTCGTTCACGTCGACGATGATCTCTGCCGCCGGCACCGCGTCTCTGACGGCACGCAAGCGTTCGCCGTCGAGATGCCGGTCAGGCCCGCCCAACTTGATCTTCAGCAGGGGGCGGTCGGCATTGGCAAGTGCATGCGCCTGCATGGCCGCTATCGAGTCGATGCCAATCGTATAGGCGGTATCCACGGATGCCGGTTCCGGCAATCCTGCGAGCACCCATACGGCACTGCCCTCTTGCTGGGCGCGTAAGTCCCACAGGGCACAGTCCCAAGCATTGCGCGCAGCCCCCGGACCTAGCTCTTCTATGGTATTGGCCGTTGCCAACTGGGTTAGCGTGGACGCCACGGATTCGCCGTAGCGGGTATACGGAACGCACTCACCCAGACCCACGTAATCGCCATCCGATACCCGGGCCACCACCACGTCAGCCGTCTGCTTTGCACCACGCGCGATGCGGAATTCTCGTGCCAGCGGCCAGGCTTCTGAAACCGCATCAACCGTGATCTTCAAGGAGCCCCCAGAAGATAGTCGACGATCTGGCCTGCGCCAAATCGCACCGGATCCGTCACCGGTAGAGATAGACGATCCTGCAAGGCTTGCGTGACGCTGCGGGCTTCTGGTTCTGTCAGGTTTTCGGTGTTGACCGCGACGCCGACGCAGCGGATCGCGGGATTGGTCAAGCACCCAACCTGCTCGGTCAAATCGATGACCTGCTGGACGCTCGGCATCGGCGCATCGACGTTGCGCATACGCGTGCGCGTGGTTTCGTGGCAAACCACAAAGGCATCCGGTTGGGTGCCGTGTAACAAACCCAAGCTCACACCGGCAAAGGCCGGGTGCATCAGCGAACCTTGGCCTTCGACAATGTCCCAATGGTCGTCGGCGGCCGGTGGTGTCAACCACTCGGCGGCGCCTGATATGAAGTCGGCCACCACCGCATCGATCGGCACGCCGCCTCCGGAAATGAATATGCCGGTCTGCCCCGTAGCGCGAAAGTCCGCGTCCAACCCGCGCGACAGAAGCTCTCGCTCGAGACACAGTGCGGTGTACTTCTTGCCCACCGAGCAGTCGGTACCAACGGTGAGCAGGCGCTTGCCCGAACGCTTTGCGCCGTTTCCGGTTGCGAATGTACGATCCGGGTGCCGCACGTTGAAAAGGCGCCGTTCGTATTTCGCGGCAGCGGCTGCAATTTCCGGAACGGATTCGAGACGCGTGTGCAAGCCGCTCGCGACATCCAAGCCTTGTTCGATGGCCGAGACGATGACCTCGGTCCACGTCGAAGGCAGTACACCGCCCGGACTCACGGTGCCGATGACGAAGGTCTTAGCACCGGCAGCCACTGCTTCTTGCACGGTTAGATCGGCAATCCCTAGGTCTGCTTTACAAGCACCCAAGCGCAGTTGGCCCACAGCCCACCCCGGCCGCCAATCGACAATGCCCTGCCCGGTCTTGGCCGCTAACCCATCCTTGGCGTCGCCAAGATAAATAAGATACGGCGTTCGAATATCCAATCCGCAAAGGTCTCTTGCTGAAGATTTCGCAGTTGACGGCCTCGTGGTGGAATAGTCAATTGACATGCAACCATATAGTTGCATATATTGACAAAATGTCATCGATGGATCTGATATTCAGGGCTCTAGCAGACCCCAACCGGCGGGTCATTCTCGACCGGTTGTTCGAACAAGACGGTCAGTCCCTACAGGCGCTATGCCAGCACGTCGAATTCAGCCGTCAGGGTTTGTCGAAGCATCTGGCGCTGCTAGAGGACGCCGGCCTCATCGTCTCGCAGTTCCAAGGGCGCGAGAAAAAACACTTCCTGAACCCCATTCCCATCCAAAACGTCGCCGAAAGGTGGCTCGCCAAATATTCGAACGCTCAATTGACGGCCGTAACGGCTCTCAAAAAGGCACTAGAGGAGGACACCCATGAGTAACAATTCGACGTACGTGTACGAGACGTATATTCGCGCACCCGCGGAACGCGTGTGGCAGGCGTTGACGTCAGCCGAGTTCACTAGCCAGTATTTTCACGCGACCCACGTCGACTCGACCTGGGAACCGGGTGCGCCGGTCCGCTACGACTATGCCCCTGGCGGCGCGGTGGCGGTGGAAGGCGAGGTATTGGAAGCGGCGCCGCCCCACAAACTCGCGATCACCTGGCACGTGCTCTACAACGAAGATGCCGAGCGCGAGCCCGCATCGCGAGTCACGTTCGAAATCGAGACACTCGATCAGCAAACTCGTCTACGCATCGTTCACGATCGGTTTGTAGAAGGCAGCGTCGTACAGCCCGAAATATCCAAAGGCTGGCCTTGGATTCTGTCGAGCCTGAAGTCGTTGTTGGAAACGGGAGAGGCGTTACCGCCTGCGGCCGCCTAGCGACAACGCTTGCTCGCCGAACAGACATACTTTAGCGTTGTGTGCTTTACACGTTGGGGGAATCGGGCATGGGACAACGCTTTTTGGGGATCGCTTCGACCGGGGTGCTTCTTGCCACGACCCTCGTCTGGATGTCGCTCGCGCATGGCCACGGCACCGCAAACGCACCCGCAA
>CBDTZM010000017.1:0-12035 GCA_965364915.1 uncultured Pseudomonadales bacterium
CGCAACCTCACGCCTGAGGAGCTAAGCCAGCTCTGATGGGCGCGTTAGGCTCTCTGGGGCCTCATATTGGTGCTGGTGGGTGATTCGTCGCCTATTCGGTACAATGCCCAGCCTTTGGCGTTTTTTTGGACACTGTGCATGAATAAACCGGAGCTCGCCGCAGTCAGCAGTATGCCCGATGTCGCAAACCGGGAGCTGCTGCAACCGCAGGTTACGTTAGATTGGGTCGGCATGAGCCAGATCCACCAGCCGTTGCTGGTCAAAGACGGCGGGGCGGTCAAGCAGGTGCAGACAAAGGTGCAGGTGTATGTCGATCTCGGCGACACCAAAGCCAAAGGCATTCACATGTCGCGGCTGTATCTGATCTTGGATCAACATGCCGACACGCGGCCGCTGACGGCGGCGGGGCTCAAGCTGTTGCTTGCGTCGCTTCTCGAATCGCATCGGGGGCTTTCCACCAGGGCGTTCGTGCAGTTTGAGTTCGACTACTATTTACGCCGGCAAGCCTTGGTCAGCGAATTTTCCGGTTGGAACAACTACCCTTTGACCATCAAAGGCACCTTGCTGGACGGCGAGATTCACCTGGAACTCGGCATTGGTGTTTACTACTCATCCACCTGTCCCTGTTCGGCAGCCCTGGCGCGCCAGCTCATCCAAAACCAGTTCGAAGCAGACTTTGGCCACGGCAGAAACGTGAAGGCGAGCGAGGTGAAGGCGTGGCTCGGCACCGAACAAGGCATCGCGGCCACGCCCCACAGTCAGCGCAGTATCGCGAGGCTGCTGGTCAAGCTCAAAGACGGCTTGGAGGACTTTCCGATAACCGACCTCATCGACAAGGTCGAAGAGACCCTGCAGACGCCCGTGCAAACGGCGGTGAAGCGCGAGGACGAACAAGAATTTGCCCGGTTGAATGCCCAGAATTTGATGTTCATCGAAGACTCCGGACGCAAACTCAAGGGTATGTTGGAGGATGATCCGCGCCTCAAAGACTACTGGGTGCGTGTCGAGCATCACGAGAGTCTGCATGCGCACGATGCGGTCGGCATTTTCACCAAGGGAATCGAAAACGGCTACCTGCCTATCCCTTAACTCCGGTTCTTGGGGGAACAACCATGACCAACGCGGTCGTTATCAGTGGGGCGGGTTTGTGGAAGCCGCCGCACATCATTACCAACGACGAGCTCGTAGGCAGTTACAACGCTTATGCCGAGAGGTTCAACGCCGACCATCATGCGGCGATCGAGGCGGGTGAACTCGAAGCCAAACCGCTCTCCAGTGCGGAGTTCATCGAGAAGGCTTCCGGCATCAAACAGCGTTACGCGTACGTCAAAGACGGCATACTCGACATCGATCGAATGCGCCCCCGCATCCAGGTGCGGCCGGATGAAGCTCTCTCCCATCAAGCGGAGATGGCCTTGAACTCGGCCACCATCGCTTTGGATGCCGCCAAGCGCACGGGTGCAGATGTCGATATGGTGATCGTTTCGTGCGCGTATACCCAACGTTCGTATCCGGCCATCGCCATCGAAGTACAACATGCCCTCGGCATCCAAGGCTTCGGCTTCGACATGCTGGTGGCTTGCTCGGCGGCGACGTTCGCGCTGCAAAGAGCCTTTGACGCGATTGCCGCGGGCTCGGCGAACTGCGTGCTGGTCATCAACCCGGAGCTGACCTCGCCTCAGATCAACTACACCGACCGCGACAGCCACTTCATCTTCGGTGATGTCAGCACCGCAATGGTGTTGGAACGCGAAGCAACCTGCCAATCGGATCATGCCTATACGGTGTTGAATACCAAGGCGGTCACCGTGTACTCCAACAACATTCGCTCGAACTTCGGCTACGTCGCGCGCGCGGAGGACACCGACCCGTTTGGTGTCGACAATCTATTCCACCAAAACGGCCGTAAGGTGTTCAAGGAGGTGTGCCCGTTGGCGGCAGAGCACTTACAGGCACAGGTTGGTGAGCTGGGTTTACAGCCATCCGACGTGAAACGGTGGTGGTTGCATCAAGCCAACTTGAACATGAACCAGTTGATCAGTCGGCGATTGTTGGGTCACGACCCTTCCCAGGAAGTTGCCCCCATCGTGCTGGATACCTTTGCCAACACGGCGTCGGCCGGTTCGATCATCGCGTTCTGTTTGTATCACGAGGATCTCGTTGCCGGCGACTACGGGGTCATTTGCTCTTTCGGCGCGGGCTATTCGATCGGCAGCTTACTGATTCAAAAGCGGTAGCGAATACCAGTGGCCGGCTCATCCAAGAAAGCCATCTATGCGGCGCTCGTCGGGAACTCACTGATCGCGGTCACAAAATTTGTCGCGGCCACTTTGAGCGGCAGTTCGGCGATGATGTCGGAAGGTATTCACTCGTTGGTCGACACGGGCAATCAGGTGCTCTTGCTCTACGGCTTGAAGCGCGCCGAACGGCCGCCCAGCCCCGAGTTCCCCTTCGGACACGGTAAAGAGGTCTACTTCTGGAGCTTCGTCGTCGCGATGTTGATCTTCGGGTTAGGGGCGAGTGTTTCCATCTATCAAGGCTGGCAGCATCTCTTGCACCCGCAACAAATCACCAACATTGGTGTGAACTATGCCGTATTGGGGTTCGCTATCGTGTTCGAAGGCGTCGCGCTGGCCGTCGCGTTTCGAGAGTTTCGTGCACATGTTCGCGCCCAGGATGCAGAGATCGGTTATTTCGAGGCGGTGAGGCAGGGCAAGGACCCGACCATCTTCGTGGTGGTGTTCGAGGACTGTGCGGCGCTGCTCGGCCTGGTGATTGCAATCGTCGGCTTGGTGCTTTACCAGATTACCGGATTGGCCCAATTCGACGCGGCTGCATCCATCGTCATCGGGTTGATCCTGGCGTCGACCGCGTGGTGGCTTGCGTACGAGACCAAGGGCCTTCTGATCGGTGAGTCGGCGCATCCTCGGCTGGTCGAACGAATACGCGAGATCGTCGTGGCGCACCCACACATTCTGCATATCAACGAGCTTGCCACGCTGCACATGGGTCCGACGCGGATCATCGTGACGTTGAGTGTGGATTTCATCGACGGTATCGACTCGGGGACCGTCGAGGACACGGTGACCGGCCTGAATCGTGACGTGAAGGCTTTGGACAGCTCGATTCATCGAGTGTTTGTCGAGGCGGAGCATCGGATCGACCACCAATCCGGTCAGTCGTGAGGTTTGACGAACGGGGGCCCGTTTGACAACGGGGCTAACCCTTCAGTAAATTGCGCCGCCCACATCGTATGCCCAGGTGGCGGAATTGGTAGACGCGCATGGTTCAGGTCCATGTCTACGCAAGTAGGTGGAGGTTCAAGTCCTCTCCTGGGCACCAAACCACCGTTATCCTAAATTGAACCTCCTAACGCACCAACCACACCTAACCAGTTGAACCCATTTGCCCAGATCCAAACGTAGAACCCCCGCGACGGGTACCGAAATCAAACGCTCTTTGCAGGATGGCCCCAAAGATTGGCAAGGCCTCAAAGCCGAGTTTGCCGCAGGCAAACCGTTGCGTTTGCTGCTGAACGGTATGGAACGCAACGGCGAGATACAACGGGACCATCACGGTTTCTACCATTTAGCGGATCCCGGCGAGACCTTCACCGGTGTGATCGAGCAGCGTGGCGGCGCGTTGCTCGTCGAAGGCTTGCCGATCGAAAAGCGTCGGCGCAACCGTCTGCGGCCCGGCGACCGCGTGGCGGCGAAGCGTCATGAAGACGAAGCGCGGATCGTCAAGATCCTCGAATACGCGTCCGCTCCGTTGATTGGTGTGTTGCAAAGTCGAGCCCGTTACCCGTACGTCGAAAGCATTTCTCCCGAGTATCGGGGCCGCGTCTCCGTGTCGAAGGTGCCGGTAGAGGCCGCAGACGGGGACACCGTCAAGGTTACGATCAGTGGCGAGGACCGGCGCGGCCTCGTTGGTCAGGTGAGCGAGGTGCTCGTCAAAGCCTCGACAATCGATCAGGCGGCGGCCACAACCTTGGCAGCCCACAGTGTGCCGTTGGATTGGGCAGCCGGGGTCGAGGAAGCTGCGGCCGGACTTCCGCAAAGTATCGACGCGGAGGCTTATCGGGACCGTGAAGACTTGACCGACCTGCCGCTGGTGACGATCGACGGCGAAACCGCAAAAGATTTCGACGATGCCGTATTTGCCGAACCGGTCGATGGCGGTTGGCGTTTGCTCGTAGCGATTGCGGACGTTGCACACTATGTCACGCCGGGGAGTGCACTGGACGATAGTGCATGGCAACGCGGTACCTCGGTATATCTGCCCGACCGTGTCGTGCCGATGTTGCCAGAGGCGCTTTCCAACCATCTGTGCTCACTCAAACCCGATGAGCCGCGGTTGGCGTTGGTCTGCGATATGCGGGTATCGAGTGCCGGCGAGGTGACGAGCCACCGTTTCTCGGAAGGCGTCATTCGCTCGTGGCAACGGTTGACCTATACCGAGGTCGCCGGGTTCTTGGAAGGTGGCAAGCTTGCCGTGGATCCGGCACCGTCAGCGGCCGTCACCGATTCGCTCGCCGCACTTCACGGTGTCTACAAGGCCTTCGACAAGGCTCGTGAACGGCGCGGCGGGCTCGACTTCGAGACCCGCGAGGGTGTGCTTGAGTTGCAAAACGGCCGCGTCAAGGCTATCACCCCCGTTGTTCGGAACGATGCCCACCGGCTCATCGAAGAGGCCATGATCGCCGCGAACGTCTGTGCGGCCCTGTTCCTGGAAGCACACGACCAACCTGCGTTGTATCGCGTTCACGAAGGACCGAACCCGGAAAAAGCCGAACAACTCGCCAGTGCCTTTGCGTTCGCGGGCATCAAGTGGCAACGCGAAATCGTGACGCCAAAATCGATCCAGCAGGCGTTGGCCTCGGTGGCGGACGGACCCAACGGCTGGTTGGTTGCGATGATGGTGTTGCGCTCTATGCAACAGGCCACCTACACACCTGCCAACAACGGTCACTTTGGTTTGGCGCTCGAGCGCTACATGCACTTCACATCTCCCATTCGGCGCTACCCCGATCTCGTCGTGCATCGTGCCATCAAGCATGTGTTGCGCGGTCGACCGGGACCCGCGGCGACGATGGAATGGCTGGTCGCGACCGGCGAGCAGACATCGATGACCGAACGCCGGGCCGAACAGGTAGGTTGGGCGGTCGATGCCTGGCTCAAGTGCGAATTTCTCAGCCCCAAGGTGGGTGAAACCTTGCCGGGCGTGATTGCTGCTGTGACCGACTTCGGACTATTTGTGGAGCTACACGACTACTACGTTCAAGGGTTGTTGCACGTGTCGGAACTCGGCGGCGACTACTTTCAATACCGACCGGCGAGCATGAGCATGGTGGGTGAACGCTCGGGCCAGCGTTTTGCGCTAGGCGATGAACTCATCGTACGTCTGACCGGCGTGCAGCCGGAACTCGGCCGGCTCGACCTCGAACTCGTCAGCAAGGCTTCGAAAAAGCGCGTGCCCAAAAAGCGCTCTGGGCAAAAACGGGCCGACAGCAAACCGCCTTCCAAGAAACGCCGCCGTCGATGAGCTATGTGAAGGGCCTGCATCCGGTCGGCGCTCTCTTGAGCGACGCACCTGAACGCGTTCGTGTGTTGTTGGTGCAAAAAAATCGCCGGGATACACGGATGCAGAATCTCATCGCGATGGCAAAAACCGGCAACGTGCGTTGCGAGTTCGTGGATAAACGGCGTTTGGATCGGGTTGGCGGTGAAGGCCACCAGGGCGTGGTTGCGGATTGCCATGCGCTGAGCCTCGCTACCGAAGCGGACCTGGAGGACTGCTACGAGGGCTGGGGGGCGCAAAAACTGTTCCTCGTGCTAGAGCACGTGAGCGATCCACGCAATCTTGGTGCAAGCTTGAGAACCGCGGCGGCGGCAGGCGTCAATGCCGTGCTCGTCCCCAAGCGTCGCAGCGCACCGCTGAACGCCGCCGCGCTGAAAGCCGCGGCCGGCGCGGCGGAGCGGTTGATGATTGTGGAAGTCGCCAACTTGGCACGGCGCCTCGAGTGGTTGCAACGGCAAGGCGTGTGGATTGTCGGCGCGGCGCCTGAGGCAACGCGAAGCTGGACGGATGTGGACATGACCCGGGATGTGGCTATCGTGGTCGGCTCCGAAGGCGACGGTTTGCGCGTGCTGACCAAAAAGCTATGCGACGAAACGGTCACCATCCCCATGGCGGCGGCGATGGACAGCCTCAATGTCTCGGTCGCGACCGGCGTGTTGTTGTTTGAGGTGGTTCGGCAACGAACCGCCGGTAAACAAAGTCGCGCGCGATGATTCAAACCGATCTGCACTTGTCGAGACAGTTTTCGATCGGCGCTATCAGCCCGCTGATATTCGGCGGCTTCCTGGAGCACATGGGTCGTTCCATCTATGAAGGTGTCTATGATCCCGACAGTGCGCATGCCGATGGTGACGGGATGCGCAAGGATGTTTTGGCGGCGCTGGCGAATTTGGGCCTGACCATCGTGCGCTACCCTGGAGGTAATTTTGCCTCGGGTTATCACTGGCAGGACGGTGTCGGACCTCGCGAGCAAAGGCCGACGGTTCGCGATCTGGCCTGGCAGAGTATCGAAACCAATGAATTCGGCACCGATGAATTCCTGAAACTTTGTCGCAAGCTCGACTGGCAACCGATGCTGGCGGTCAACCTGGGCACCGGTACCCCCGAAGAAGCCAGAAACTGGGTGGAATACTGCAACGCCGCGCTCGGGACGGTCTATGCCGATCAGCGCGAGGCGAACGAGCACCCTGAGCCCTACGGGGTTCGGTACTGGTGTTTGGGAAACGAGATGGACGGCCCTTGGCAACTGGGCCATGGTTCGGCGCAACAATATGGCTCGATGGCCCGGCAAGCGGCCAAGATGATGAAAGACTTGGACCGCAAACTCGAGACCGTTGTCTGTGGATCTTCGGCGCCGGCGATGCCCACCTATCTTGAATGGGACCAATCGGTGCTCGAAACGGTCGGTGGGCTGGGTGACTACATCAGTCTGCATCGGTATGTGGGCAACTCGAACCAGGACACCGCCGACTATCTGGCCCTGTCCAACAGCATCGACCAACAGATCGAGTCGGTGGATGCCTGTTGCCGATTCGTTCAAGCCAAACGCAAGTCGCGCAAGCGCCAGTATCTGTGTTTCGATGAATGGAACGTGTGGTACAAGGCGCGGTCGCCTGAGGATATGGACGGGCGCGGTCAAAAGGCGCCGCATCTCGTCGAGGAAGTCTACAACTTAGAAGACGCGCTGGTGGTCGCGGGTTTTCTGATGAGTTTCATTCGCCATGCCGATAGCGTCAAGATCGCCAACCTCGCACAACTCGTCAACGTCATCGCGCCGATCCTCACCCGGGGTGATGAGTGCCTTCGACAATCGATCTACCATGCTTTTCGCCTGTTTTCGAGACGCAAAGGCGGCGTGAGTCTGCGTCCTAGCGTGGCTGGGCCCGGTTACGAGAGCGCCAGTTACGGGTTCGTGAATTACTTGGATTGTGCCGCTAGCCTCGACAGCGACACCTCGACCTTGCACCTGTTCCTCACCAACCGCCACAGCGCAGAAGTCATGCCATTGAGAGTCTGTCACGACCTAGGCGTCAAGAGCTTGACCAGCGGCGAAATCCTCACCGCCAACGACGCTAAGGCCGCGAATAGCTTCGACGAGCCCAATGCAGTGGCGGCCTGCGCATTCGACGCGGTGACGATCCGCGATAATGAGATCGTCACCGAGCTACCACCTTTGTCGCTGGTCGCTCTGTCCTTCGCGGTCTCGTGATATTGCCGGTTGCAGCACGGCACAATCCTCCCTAGAATCGCGCCCCCTGAACCGATCGACCGTTCAGGCTCCTTGCTTCACGCCAGATTATTGAGCGGAAGCGGAAGACACCGAAAGGAGAACTGTCAATGCGACACTACGAAATAGTCTTTCTCGTGCACCCTGATCAAAGCGATCAGGTGCCCGGTATGATCGAACGCTATCAGGCACTCATCACCAAAGGTTCCGGCACAGTCCATCGCTTGGAGGACTGGGGCCGTCGGCAGCTTGCCTTTCCGATTGCCAAGATCCACAAGGCGCACTATGTGCTCATGAACATCGAGGTCGACCAGGCTGTGCTCGAAGAGCTGGAAAGCGCCTTCAAGTTCAATGACGCGGTGTTGCGCAACCTGGTGCTTCGCCGTAAAGAGGCGATCGTGGGTAATTCCAAGATCTACGAAGAAGAGCTCAAGGAGCAAGAGAAGGATCGCGAACGCGAGATGCGTCGAACGGAATCGAGAACCGAGGCGCGCGAGGAAGCGGCAGCGGCTAAAGATGCGCCGCAAGACGAGTCGCAAGAGAGCCCTGCAAAGGATTCCGAAGAAGCCGCAGAAGAGGTCTCTTCAAATGCCTCTAAAGAGGTCTCTTCAGATGCCGCTAAAGAGGTCTCTTCAGACGCCGCTAAAGAGGTCTCTTCAGACGCCGCTAAAGAGGTCTCTTCAGACGTCTCCAAAGAGAAGACGGAGGTGGCAGAATGAGCCGGCGCTTTCACCGCAAAAAGTTTGGCCCTACCGGCGTCGATCGCTCGGACCTCGACTACAAGGACCTCGACCTGCTGAGGCAGTACATCGGCGAGACCGGCAAGATCGTCCCGAGCCGTATCACGGGCACCAATGCGCGTTTTCAGCGACAGCTTGCCGCGGAAGTGAAGCGCGCCCGATTCCTGGCGCTGCTGCCTTACACCGACCAGCATAAGTAACGGGAGGTGTTGTGAACGTTATCTTGTTAGAGCCACTTGGCGGCCTTGGCGATTTAGGCGACGAAGTGTCGGTGAAGGCAGGTTTTGCCCGTAATTTCTTGCTGCCCCAGGGTAAGGCCGTGCGTGCAACGGACGAAAACCGCCACGTATTCGAGGAGCGCCGCGTTGAACTCGAGACAGCGGCCAACGAGCGCCTTACCACGGCACAGGGTCGTGCCGGCAAGCTCGAAGGCGTCGAACTCACCATCGTGGTGAAGGCCGGCGAAGAAGGCAAACTCTACGGTTCGGTGGGTACGCAAGATATTGCCACCGCCTTAGGCGAGCAAGGCGCTGACATTCAGAAAAGCGAGGTGCGCCTGCCGGGGGGTGCCATTCGCGCCCTCGGCGACTACCTTGTCGCCGTGCAATTGCACGGCGACGTTACGGTCGAGGTACCGCTAGCGGTCGTCGCCGAATAGATCGGTTGCGCGATTGCGACGGGTGGAACGCATAATAACGACAACAATAACAACCATCGGACGACAAACTTAATTCGAGTGCGTCGTCCATCTTTTTCGTGCTTTCTCCACGTGTAGCCAATTTCCGCTTGCATTGGACAGCGGAAAATTCCACGCTGTGTGGCCCGCAAACTCAAAACTAGAAAACAACGTTTTGTCGGAAATCGCCTCTACAGACGGTCCCACCAGCACTCGATCTCTCAAGGTACCGCCGCACTCGGTCGAGGCAGAACAATCGGTTCTTGGCGGTTTGATGTTGAGAAACGAAGCCTGGTTCGATGTCGCTGACGTCATCGCGCCTAAAGATTTCTACCGACCGCAACACCAAATCATCTACGAGTCGATGACCGAACTCGCCAATGACAACGAACCGCTCGATGCGGTTACGGTTTCCGAAGCGTTGTCTACTCGGGGGTTGCTCGAACGGGCCGGTGGCATCGCCTATCTTGGTGAGCTGGCGGAAGCCACACCCGGCGCGAGCAACGTCCTGGCCTATGCGAAGATCGTGATGGAACGCTCCATCCTGCGTCAACTCATCGGCGCCGCCGGTCGCATTGCCGACTCGGCGTTCCTGCCCGATGGGCGCGACAGCGCCGATCTGCTCGATGCCGCAGAACGGGAGGTGTTCCAAATCTCCGAAGACCGCTTGAAGGACAGCGGTCCGCAGGCGATGAAACCGCTGTTGGAAAGCGCGGTCGACCGGGTCGAGCGACTGTTTTCGACGAAGGGCGCCATCACCGGGCTCGCTACCGGATTCGCCGAGCTGGATGAAAAGACCGCTGGGTTACAAAATTCGGACCTCATCATCGTGGCCGGCCGGCCTTCCATGGGCAAGACCGCGCTGGCGATGAATATCGTCGAACACGCGGTGATGGAAGGTGAGGGTGCAACGACCCTCGTATTCAGCATGGAAATGCCAGCGGACCAGCTTGTCATGCGCATGCTGTCGTCACTCGGCCGCATCGATCAAACCCGTATGCGCACCGGCAACCTCAAGGACGAAGACTGGTCGCGCTTCACCGGTGCGGTCGCACAGCTGAAGGACAAATCGCTGTTCATCGACGACACCCCAGCCTTGACCCCCAACGACATACGCACGCGCGCACGTCGCGTCGCCCGTGAAGCCAAGGGCCTCGGTCTGATTGTCGTCGACTACCTGCAACTCATGCGTGGTTCGCAAAAGGCAGAGAATCGCACCAACGAGATATCGGAAATTTCCCGCTCGCTCAAAGCCGTCGCCAAAGAATTGCGCTGCCCGTTGATCGCCGTGTCACAGCTCAACCGCGCACTGGAGAATCGCACGGACAGACGGCCGGTCATGTCGGATCTGAGGGAATCCGGCGCGATAGAACAGGATGCAGACGTCATCTTGTTCATCTATCGGGACGAGGTTTACAACGATGACTCGCCCGACAAAGGCGTCGCGGAAATCATCATCGGCAAGCAGCGCAACGGCCCGATCGGCAAGTTTCGCTTGAGCTTCTTGGGGCATCTCACCAAGTTCGAAGACCTGGCGCCGGATCGTTACGATGACTTCGGCCAGCCGTAGCCGGGTCGGGACAGGACACTAGGTGGCGAAGACCAAAACCAAAACAGCCTACGTTTGCGGCGAGTGTGGTGCAGAGCACATGCAGTGGCAGGGACAATGCGCCACGTGCGGCGAGTGGGACGTGCTGTCGCGCGTCACCATCGGACCCCTCGCAGAGCCGCCAGGCGTCGGATTCAGCGGCAGCCAAGCGCAGGTCAAGCATCTCTCGGAGGTCAAGGCCGAGGAGGCGGATCGCCTAGCGACCGGCTTTGCCGAACTCGATCGTGTGTTGGGCGGTGGGCTGGTGCCGGGTTCCGTGGTGCTGATGGGGGGTGATCCCGGGGCCGGTAAAAGCACATTGCTTCTGCAGGTCTCCGCCGCGATGGCCGAGCGCGTGCCGGTGCTGTACGTCAGCGGAGAAGAATCGCTGCAGCAACTCGCCATGCGTGCCCGGCGCCTGAAGCTTTCCGTCGAACGCTTGCAGGTCTTGGCGGAAACCCGCGCAGAGCTCATTGCCAATCTCGTCAACGATCAGCGACCGCGCTTGTTGGTACTGGATTCGGTTCAGGTGTTGCAACTCGCCGGCGTCGACAGCACACCGGGCAGCGTGAGCCAGGTGCGCGAGACGGCCGCATACTTCACCAGGCTGGCTAAAGCGACCGGTACCGTCGTGGTGTTGGTCGGCCACGTCACCAAGGACGGCAACCTGGCGGGACCCAAAGTGCTCGAACACATGATCGACTGCTTCGTGATGTTGGACAGTCCGGCGGGCAGCCGCTACCGCACGTTGCGAGGGGTCAAAAACCGCTTCGGTGCGGTGAACGAACTGGGCGTGTTCGCGATGACCGAACAGGGCATGAAGGAGGTTGCTAACCCCTCGGCCATCTTCCTGCAGCGGGGCGAGCTCGACTCCCCGGGTAGCGTGGCGACCGTGACCTGGGAAGGCACACGGCCCTTGTTGGTCGAGTTGCAGGCGCTCGTCGACCAGGTGCAAGCGAGTTATCCGAGACGGGTGGCCGTGGGCCTCGATCAGCAGCGATTGGCCATGCACCTCGCGGTCTTGCACCGTCATTGCGGTATCGCGCTAGCGGACCAGGATGTTTTTGCCAACGTCGTCGGCGGTGTACGCATCGTTGAAACCGGCGCCGACCTGGCCTTGTTGCTGGCCGTGTTGTCCTCGTTTCGCGACCGGCCTCTACCCAAAGAGCTCATCGTGTTCGGCGAGTTGGGTTTGACCGGAGAGGTGCGGCCGGTCGCCAACGG
>CBDTZM010000018.1:0-11676 GCA_965364915.1 uncultured Pseudomonadales bacterium
AAAGCTCGACTCGGGATCGCCTGATTTTGCCAATATCGTCATGAGTCCGCGTGCACGTAGCGATGGTAGGCGGCACACGTGCTCGAGTAACGGCGCGACCGCCCCGGGCGCCACGCCGGTCTTGTCGGAATCGTCGTCGATATTGACCTGTAGGCAGATATCCAGCGGGTTCAATGCGGTTCTGTGTGCGGCGAGACGCGTGGCAATCTTAACCCGGGACACGGTATGCACCCAATCGAAGTGCTGGGCCAACAGCGTGGTTTTGTTGGATTGAACGGCACCGATGAAGTGCCAGTGAATGTCGAGGTGGGCGAGTTTTGTGATCTTCTGCACGGCTTCTTGTACGTAGTTTTCGCCAAAATCACGTTGTCCGGCGGCGAATGCCTCCGCGAGATCCTCGACCGGCTTGGTTTTGGACACGGCTATGAGGGTGATGTCCTGCGGATCGCGCCCGGCAACCGCCGCTGCCGCTTGAATGCGAGCGTTGGTAGCGGATAGGTTTTCGGAGATCGAGTGCAAGGTATGCCTGCCAACTGCGTCCCAAATATCGCACACGCCCCGTCGGTAAAGGATTGGGAGCGTGGTGCGCTGCTAGCATAGATAATACTATAGGCCTCGATCTGCATGGATTTGGGCCGGAGACAAGGACCGCTTAATGGACATTACGGAACTCCTCGCGTTCAGCGCAAAACAGGGCGCTTCCGACCTGCATCTCTCGGCCGGGTTGCCGCCTATGATACGAGTCGACGGAGACGTCAGACGCATCAACCTGCCGCCGCTCGAGCACGCGGAAGTACACTCGTTGATCTACGAGATCATGAACGACAAGCAGCGCAAGGACTTCGAGGAATTCCTCGAGACCGACTTCTCGTTCGAGGTGCCGGGCGTCGCGCGCTTCCGGGTCAACGCCTTCAATCAAAACCGCGGTGCGGGCGCGGTATTTCGAACCATTCCGTCCAAAGTCTTGACTATGGAAGACCTGGACATGGGCCAGACCTTCAGGGACATCAGTATGGTCCCGCGCGGCCTGGTCCTCGTCACGGGTCCCACTGGCTCGGGCAAGAGTACGACGCTGGCCGCGATGGTCGATTTCATCAACGACAATCGCTACGACCACATCCTCACCATCGAAGATCCCATCGAATTCGTACACGAGTCCAAGAAATGCCTGGTCAACCAGCGCGAGGTACATCGCGATACGCACGGCTTCAATGAAGCGTTGCGCTCGGCACTGCGCGAAGACCCCGACATCATTCTTGTCGGCGAGTTGCGCGACCTGGAGACGATCCGCCTAGCACTGACAGCCGCGGAGACCGGCCACTTGGTGTTTGGCACATTGCATACCACCTCGGCAGCCAAGACGATCGATCGGGTCATCGACGTGTTCTCAGCCGAAGAAAAGGACATGGTTCGCTCCATGCTCTCCGAATCACTGCACGCGGTGATTTCACAGACATTGTTGAAGCGGGCCAACGGTGGGCGGATAGCGGCTCATGAGATCATGATCGGCACCCCGGCCATACGTAACCTCATTCGCGAAGACAAGGTTGCGCAGATGTACTCGGCCATCCAGACCGGTCACTCGCTAGGCATGATTACGCTGGACCAAACCTTGCACGACTTGGTTGCAAAACGGGCAGTCACGCGCGAGGTAGCCCGCGAGCAAGCCAAGATTCCAGATAACTTCTAGGGAGTTCTAGTAAGTGGAATTCGACAAACTATTGAAACTCGTCGTCGAGAAGGGTGCATCCGATCTGTTCATCACTGCCGGTCGACCACCGACGTGCAAGATCAACGGCAAGCTGTTGTCCGTGGGCAAGAACACCCTGTCTCCAGAACAAGCTCGAGACCTGGTTTACGGGGTGATGAACGAAGAGCAACAAAAGGAATTTCACGACACCCACGAACTCAACTTCGCGATCAACACTCGCGGCCTCGGCCGCTTCCGGGTCAGTGCGTTCTATCAACGCAACCTGGTCGGAATGGTGTTGCGGCGCATCGAGGTCAACATACCGCTGATTTCCGATCTGGGGCTGCCGAGCATCATCGAAGATTTGGCCATGACCAAACGTGGTCTCATCATATTCGTTGGCGCTACGGGTACCGGTAAGTCCACGTCGCTCGCCTCGATGATTGGCCATCGCAACGAAAATTCCAGCGGACACATCATCAGCATCGAAGACCCGATCGAATTCATTCACCAGCACAGGGGTTGCATCGTCACTCAGCGAGAAGTCGGCGTAGACACCGAAAGCTTCGAGATCGCGCTGAAGAACACGCTCAGGCAAGCACCGGACGTCATCATGATCGGTGAGGTACGCAGCCGGGACACGATGGAACATGCCGTCACGTTCGCAGAGACCGGCCACCTGTGTCTGTGTACGCTGCACGCCAACAACGCGAACCAAGCGCTGGATCGGATTATTCATTTCTTCCCGAGCGATCGACACGATCAGATTTGGATGGACTTGTCGCTGAACCTGAGAGCCATGGTGGCGCAGCAACTCATTCCGACGATAGATGGTCAAGGGCGCCAAGCCGCCGTCGAGGTGCTGTTGAATACCCCACTCGTCTCCGACCACATCCGTAAGGGTGAAGTGCATCTGTTGAAAGAGCTGATGGCCAAGTCGAACGAGCATGGCATGCAGACGTTCGACCAAGCGCTGTACAAACTGTATTCCGACGGTGAGGTGACCTACGAGGCAGCACTCGCCCACGCGGACTCGCCGAACGACTTGCGGTTGATGATCAAACTGGGTTCGGACGCCCACGATCCGATGGACGCAGCGGATGCGTTGACGATCGAAGAGGACGCGGACGCAGCTGCCGCTTACCGCCGCTAGACCAGTTCGTTCAACCAGGTTTCCGCGATGAGCTGTGCAGCCACGGCGTGGTCGTCGTCCGGATCGATCTGCTTGGCCTCGAAACTCGACAAGCGTTCGTCGACGAGCTCCACACGAGCGTCATAGCGCTTGCGCAGCCGCTCTGCAAATTGCCTCGCGCGCTCGGACATGGCGCTTTCGCTGTCGTCCATGTTCAACGGTAGACCGACGATCATGAGATCGGGTTGCCACTCGACGACGACGTCATCGAGTGCCGGCCAAACGGGAATACCGGCATTGGCTCGCAGCGTGGTGAGGCGATTGGCGGTGCGGGTGACGGACTGGCCTACGGCCAGGCCGATGTGGCGCAACCCAAAATCGAAGGCCAGCACGGAAATTTCACGCATGTCCTGCCTGGCCGGACATCAAACGGATGTCGATACCGAGGACCTTGGCCGCCTCGTCGATGCGTTCCGGGTACGGCACGTCGAAAAGTATCTCCGAGTTGGCGGGGCAGGTGAGCCAGGCATTTTGCGCGAGTTCTCCCTCCAACTGCTGGGGTCCCCATCCGGCGTAGCCGAGCGCAATGAGGTAGCTGTACGGTCCGCGGTTGTCGCAGATTGCCTCGAGAACCTCCCGGGCCGTGGTCAGTTTGAGGCCGTTGCCCAGGCTCAACGAGGCTGGGAAGTCGCCATCGTCGGAGTGCAGAACGAAGCCATGTTCGTGAGACACCGGCCCGCCCTCGAGGACCGCAACGCTCGTAAGCTCGGCGGCACCGTCCAAGCCGGTCTGGGCGACAAGCTCGCGAAGCGTCAGCTCCATTGGCCGGTTGATCATCAGACCCATCGCGCCGTCTTCGTTGTGCTCGCAGACGTAGGTGATGGTTTCGCCGAAATAGCTACCCATTTGGTTGGGCATGGCGATCAGAAAGTGGTGTTTTAGGTCCACGGAAAGTCCTGTAGCAGGGAGCCTGATCTTGGCACCGAAGGCGGCGTTTAGAAACCCCCGATCGATCGATACCGTGTCAACTGCCGAGTTCGGTGCCGAGCCGCGAAAACTTCCAGGTTCGAATGATCTCCAGTTGATCGTAGGACTTGCGCATCTCGACAGGAAAGTTTTGGTAGGGGGCAGCGAGGCGCACGATACGCAGCGCCGCATTGTCGAGACTACGGTACCCGGATGACTCGAGTATTCGAACTTCCTCCAAGGCGCCGTCGTAGCGGATGATCACCAGCATCCGCAAGTTGCCGTAGACGCCGCTCGCCGGAAAGTTGGCGTTGCCGATGCGTTCCACCTTTTGCCGCCACATATTCAAATAACCGGCTTCGTCGGCGCTCTTCGTGGAGACGCTGGTCAAGCGTTTGATGCGGGGTCGCTTCGCGTTTGCTTGTTGCTCGAAGGCGATGCGTGCCTCGAGACTTGCGATTTCCCGCGCCAGCTCGTCGTAGGAGAGGTTTTCGCTCGTCACCAGTGAGTCGGTTGCCTCGATAGGGGTTTCCTGTTCCGTCGGAACCGCATCTTCGGCGCGGTTGAGCGTCGTCAGCAGCTCGCGTTTCTCGAGGAGTGTATCCGGCGTCGCCGACAGTGGATCGGGAATGACTTCTTGCATCTGGTTGGCCTGGAAGTCGGCCTCCTGGGTGGTCGTCGTTTCCATGATTTCCGCTTCGGTGCCGCTGCCGAGTTGGTTGGTGGTGGCTAGAAAATCCGCATCTTCCGGTGTTTCGACATCGTTGGACAACGCCAGCGTGACCTCGATGGTAGGGCTTGACTGAAAGTTCGAATCGGCGGTGAAACCGACGCCAAGGATGATCGCGGCATGCAAGGATGCGGCCAAGAAAAGCGTGAAACCCAACCGGTCCTTGGGTGTGATCGTGGTTGAGGTCACTTCCGACACATCAAGTCCGCCAATCTTGTCAGCCGCCAATTTTGGCGGCCAGCGTGTCGAGCAGCATACTCGCGATGTCCAAAGAAAACTGCGCATCGAGTTCGCGGATGCAGGTCGGACAAGTCACGTTGATTTCGGTGAGGTAGTCGCCGATCACGTCGATGCCGACGAACAGCAGACCACGGGCCTTCAGCTCCACGCCAATCTCGGTGGCTATCCAGCGATCGCGGTCTGTCAGTTCGCGGCCGACACCGGTTCCGCCGGCGGCGAGGTTGCCGCGTGACTCGCCCGCCATCGGAATGCGCGCGAGCGCATAGGGCACGGGCTCACCGTCGATGAGCAGGATACGTTTGTCGCCGTCGGCGATTTCCGGCAAGTACAACTGGCCCATGATCTGCTCGCGCCCGCCCGAGGTTAGCGTTTCCAGAATGACGCTCAAGTTGAGGTCGCCTTCCATCACGCGGAACACAGACTTGCCGCCCATGCCGTCCAATCGTTTGAAAACCACGTTACGGTAACGGTGTTTGAAGTCGGTCAACACGTCTTGACGGCGACTGACCACCAGGGGCGGGCAGCACTGTGGGAAATTGGTTGCAAAGAACTTTTCGTTGCAGTCGCGCAAGCTCTGCGGCTTGTTTACAACCAGCACACCGCCGGCCTCAGCACGCTCCAGCAGGTAGGTCGAATAGATGTACTCCATGTCGAAAGGCGGGTCCTTGCGCATCATCACGATGTCCAAGTCCTCGAGAGGTTCGGGCGTGGCCTCCCCCAAGACGTACCAGGGCGCTTGTCCAGCATCGTGCGGATCCAGGGTGCTCGCAAAGGGTTCGACCAACGACAGACTGCGCGTGTCGGCCATGACCTGCCCGTCGCTCAAGAAGATGTCTTGTTGTTCTAGATAGGCGACCTGCCAGCCGCGGTTCTGTGCCGCCCTGATCATCGACAGGGTCGAGTCCTTCTTCAGGGACAGCGTGTGAATGGGGTCCATAACGAACGCTATACGTGGCATGGCCAGACCTTGTCGAAAACTGGGGTCAAAGTACCCAGATGGGTACTGTGCAGCAAGGATAATGAGACCGAATTCCCTTTCCGAGAGGGTCTGTATGGAAGGTTTCTGGCCAAACGTGATACAAAACACCACGAGTCCCAGTGCCTATCTGGGGCTTCGCGACGCCGTAAGCAATGGACGGTAACGAAGAGCCGGGCGGATACAACCTGGTGCAGTAAAAGGACGCGAGATGGAAGAGGAACTTCAAGGCGTTAGGGTGCTTGTCATCGACGACAGCAAGACGATTCGTCGAAGTGCAGAGAACCTTCTGAGCAAAGAGGGGTGTGACGTCATTACGGCGACGGACGGCTTCGATGCCCTCGCCAAAATCGCCGATTCCCGGCCGGAAATCATTTTCGTCGACATCATGATGCCCCGATTGGATGGCTATCAGACCTGTGCGCTCATCAAGAACAACAGTGAGTTCAAAGCCACACCGGTGGTCATGCTTTCGAGCAAAGATGGGCTCTTCGATAAAGCCAAAGGGCGCATCGTTGGCTCGGATCGATACATCACGAAGCCGTTTAGCAAAGAAGAGTTGCTCGGAACCATCCGGACCTTGATTTAGGCAGGTATCGACTTAGGCAAACACATGGCACGAATTCTAGTAGTAGACGACTCGCCGACTGAAACCCATCAGTTCGTGAATGCGCTTGCCCGTCAGGGGCACCAGGTGTTGACGGCAACGAGCGGTAACGACGGTATCGAGTTAGCGTCTGCCGAGCAACCCGACATCATCCTCATGGATGTGGTGATGCCGGGCATCAACGGCTTTCAAGCGACGCGTCAAATTACCCGAAGTGAGGCGACCAGCCACATTCCAGTGATCATCGTTTCGTCGAAAAGCCAAGATGCGGACCGCGTGTGGGGAGAGCGTCAGGGTGCCTGTGGCTATCTAACCAAACCGGTGGACGATCGTACGCTGATCGACACCGTCAACGACGTGTTGAGCGAGTAGCGGTCATGGCCAAAAGCCAAGCATTGCATATTCTCGAGGAAATCAAGAGTGCGACGTTTCAAAACGCCGCTCCGTTGCCGCTGAAGGAAACCGCTCAACCCGAGTGGCAAGGGCTGGGATTTCAAGTCGGCGGTATCAAGGTCGTCTCCCCCATGGGTGAGGTAGCGGAAATTGTCAAATTGCCGAGGTTGTCTTCATTGCCCTCGGTTAAAGCGTGGGTATTGGGTATCGCGAACATTCGTGGGCGTTTGATCCCGATTATCGACCTGCACGAATTCTTGGGTCTTGAGACGACGTTACCCGTGTCCCAATGGCGCGTGTTGGTTGTGGAAGAAGATGAGTTGGTTGCAGGTTTTTTGGTCGAGCAATCGCTCGGTATTCAACATTTCTTGGAAGGCAGTTTTGAGGAAGAGATATCGGCAGAGGGCATTGAGGGTCTCCGGCCGTACTTGAACGGAGCGTTTCGTCATGGCGGACGAGTGTTCTACGAAGCCCATCTCAAAGCGATATTGAAGGATGACAAGTTCTTCGATGTTCAGGAACAAACGAGCTAAACGGAAAGGGTTAGGGATATGAAATCAGGAAAGTTATCTCCGTTGTTGGTCACCTTGATGTTGTTGTTAGCAGGCACCATGGCAGGCATGGCCTACGGCTTATTCACGGAAGAGGGCGCAATGATCGACAACCGAAGTTTGATGTTTGCGGTCGTTGGCATTTTGCTGGTCGCGTTCATCGGCATGGTGATGATCCGTGGAACGCGCAAACAGCTCGAGGAGCAAGCTTCGCAGAACGAGCGCAACCAGGCAGCGATCTTGCAGTTGCTCGATGAGCTGGCGGATTTGGCCGAAGGTGATCTCACCGTCCATGCTTCCGTGACAGAGAACTTCACGGGTGCCATTGCCGATTCGATCAACTTCGCGATCGACCAGCTACGTGGGTTGGTTTCGAACATCAACGGGTTGTCCCATCAGGTTGCCAAAGCGGTCGATGGTACGCAGGACACCGCCAGCAAGTTGGCTTTGGCGTCGGAAAGCCAGGCCAAAGAGATCGGCGCGGCATCGAAAGCCATCAACGAGATGGCGGTGTCGATCGATCAAGTATCCTCGAACGCCGCGGAGTCTGCGGCGGTTGCGGAACGTGCGGTGGAAATCGCCAACAACGGCGCTGAGGTGGTGCAGGACACGATCATCGGCATGGACACGATCCGCGGACAGATTCAGGAAACGTCGAAGCGTATCAAGCGCCTCGGGGAAAGTAGCCAGGAGATCGGTGATATCGTCTCGCTGATCAACGATATTGCGGATCAAACCAACATCTTATCGCTGAATGCGGCTATTCAGGCGTCAATGGCCGGCGACGCAGGACGAGGCTTTGCAGTGGTGGCGGATGAGGTGCAACGATTGGCCGAACGCTCCAGTGCGGCCACCAAGCAGATTGCTGCGCTGGTGAAGACCATTCAGACAGACACCAACGAGGCCGTCATCTCCATGGAGCAAACCACCTCGGAGGTTGTCGGCGGTGCCAAGCGGGCTCAGGATGCAGGCGTCGCACTCGAAGAGATCGAAGGTGTTTCGACGTCGTTGGCAGAGCTGATCCAGAACATTTCGAACGCCGCGCGTCAGCAAGCCGTGTCGGCAGGCCACGTTTCCAACACGATGAACGTCATTCAAGAGATCACTGGTCAAACGGCGAACTCCTCGGAAATTACTGCGAAAAATATTAGCGAACTGGCCAGCATGGCAACGCAGATGCGGAATTCCGTCGAGGGTTTCAAGTTGCCAGCGACCGTTTGATCGGGCCGATTGAGGCGACGAAATTAGATGGGGAAAGATCGACAACACTTTGCGCTTGAATGGACTAAAGGCGAGATATTAGACACGCTCGTAACGGCGCGTACGGCCCTCGAGGAATATGCCGGGTCCGGGCAGGACTCGACTCGCATTCGCACTTGCCTGACCGGTCTGCACCAGGTACATGGGACGCTGGTCATGCTGGAGCTGCAGGGCGTCACCTTGTTGGCCGATCACCTCGAACAGCTCGCACAGGCGCTGTTGGGCAACGAAGTCGAAAAGGTACCGGAAGCCACCCAGTCGCTCATGCAAGGCATCTTGGAGTTGCCAGGCTACCTCGAGGAAGTGCAACGAGGTCTTCAGGACACTACCCAGCCCGTGCTGCCGCTCGTCAACGAGGTGCGCGTACACCTCAAGCAAGAACCGCTCGGGTCGGAAGTCAAACCTTTCACGCAGGCCACCGATGACTCTGCGATAGAGCGGTTCACCGGCATCGACGGTATTGGCAAGGTGAAAAAGATTCGCTCTGCCTACCAGCAGGTGTTGCTTTCCATTCTGAAGGGCGAGGATCGCGCACGCGCGGTCGCTACCCTGTCGAAGGTCGCGTTAGGGCTGAAGCGCGTCTGCGAAAACACTTCTCTCGAGGCGCAGTGGCAGGCGTTCGCCGAGTTCGTTGACAGCCTAGGCAACGCCACCGGCGCGCTCGACGGGAGCGCGGTGAAGCTGTTGCGCCGAGTTGATGCGGAAATTCGTGATCTCGCCACCGATGGCGAAGCCGCGCTGCGCAAGCCGGCATCGCGAGAGTTGGTGGAGCAGTTGCTGGAGGCAGCGGAGCAACGCGACCACCACAGCGAGACGCTCACCAGCCTCAAAGAGACGGTGGCGAGCAAGGATGAGCACCGTGACGGTCTCACGATATCGGGCCGTCAGGCTCTAGCCAGTGCGGCGGAAGCACTCGGCGAAGAACTGGCATTGGTGAAAGACCAGTTGGACCTGTTCGCGCGTTCCGACGAACAGTCGGCGGAAAAACTTGCGGAACTCATAGGCCCGCTCAAAAAGATCAGCAGCACGTTGACGCTGCTCGGCTTCGAGAGTTCCCGCGCGATCGTCTTGGATCAGCTGACGCTACTCGGCGAGGTTGTCGACCGCGGTGAAGTCGATACAACCAGCATCGAAACGGTGGCGGCGTCGTTGGTCCAGGTCGACGAGAATCTGCAGAGCCATCGCCAGGGTGCCACCAGTCAAGCGGAGAAGATCACCAGCGATGCGCAACGCTCGGTCGTCAACGAAGCGCGCACCGGCCTCGACCAAATCAAACAGAGCGTTGTAGATTATGTGTCGTCGCACTGGGACGCGCGTCACCTGAACGGCGTTTTGGAACAGTTGGCCGTGATTTGCGGGGCGTTGGACATGATCCCGCTGCCCCGAGCAGCGCGGCTGCTGGCCGACTGTGCACAGTACATCAAGGTCGAACTATTGGCCGACGCAGCACCCGAATGGGAGCGCTTGGATCAGTTTGCCGACGCGATAAGCGGAATCGACTATTACCTCGAACGCCTTGCTGAGAACAACCAGGCGGGTGCGGAAGACATTCTAGATATCGTCGATAAGAGCCTTAAGGGTCTTGGCGTTGCCGGCGCAGGCGTCGCGGTCGCCGAACCAATATCGAAGGCCGAGATGGCGGCCGAAGGTGAATTCGAGATTGAAATCGAAGAACCGGCGGAGATCGTTCTGGAACCTGCCGTACCGCCTCGAGAAGAAGTTGACGACCCGGTCGTCGACGATGTCAGCGCCAGCCCAGAAATTGAACCGGAGCCCGCAACGCGCGCTCATCTCGAGCCCGTGCAGGTCGAAGAACCCGACGAAGAAATTGTTGAGATCTTCGTGGAAGAGGTCACCGAGGTATTGGGCAACGTCGCCGAATTTCTACCGCAGTGGCAAGACGATCTTGCCAATGAAGAACCTCTGATCGAGGTACGTCGTGCGTTCCACACCCTCAAGGGCAGCGGCCGTATCGTTGGCGCGATGGAAATCGGTGAGCTCGCTTGGTCGGTCGAAAACATGCTCAACCGCATTATCGACGGTACCGTAGAAGCCAACGGCCAGTTCGCGACCGTGGTCAATGAAGCGCTCGAACTCATCCCGAGCATGCGTGACGCCTTTGAGGTTCGCGCCAAGCCGGATATGACGCCGGCTAACCGGGTCATGGAACGTGCCGATGTGTTGGCGTCAGGCGGCAACATTGACGAAGCCGCAACATCCGAAGCCGGGGAGCCTGCCGCCGAACGGGTCGGCCGGGCTGACGCGACACCTGCGGACGACGACGAATCTGAAGTCTTGCCGATGTATATCGCAGAGGCCGAACAATATCTGCGGGTCCTGTCTGCCAAAGTCTCTGGTGGCACAGAGGTCTCTGGTGGAACAGAGAGCGCAGCCGGGATGGTGTTGGACGAGGACGCAATGCGCGCGTGGCATACGTTGAAAGGCAGCGCGGCCATGGCGGAACTCGAAGACATGGCCTTGCTGCTGGGTCCCATTTACGACGCCGCGCGCGCGTACCGAGCCAACTTCCGCGATCAAGCGGTGACGGGTGATGCCGGGCGTTTCTTCATCGACGCCTTGGCGGTGGTCGAAACGAGCCTCGCTGCCCTTCGCGATGGTCGCGAGGTTCCGGATCCCTCTCAGACGATCGTCGATGCCGATCACTGGAGCCTGGAATTTGGCTCTAACGAGCCCAACGACGCGCTACTCATGCTCGAAGGCATCGACTACATCATGAATGCCCAAGAGTTTCTCGCGACGTGGCGAGATGGCGGATTGGATCTCGCTCAGAGTGAGAACGTCAACTCGGCCCTCCTAGAGCTGGAGCAAGCAGCGCAGACCATGGAGCGCACTGCGATTGCGGAGCTCGCTGGCATGCTGCAAAAGACTTACGAGGTATTGCAAGACGGCGCTTTGGGCGACGTCCAATACCAGGTACTCGGTGAGGCTCATGACCGGTTGTTGGAGCAACTCGATGCCATTGCGGCCGACCAAGCCGTACCGGGTGCCGACGATGTGATTGCCGCCTTGATAGCCATTGCCGAAGAATTGGCCGTAGAACCGCCAGATTCCGAGGCCGTTGACCAAGCATCCGCAGCGGTCGGCGAGCCGAACGTCGTCGAGTTTCCGGC
>CBDTZM010000019.1:0-11404 GCA_965364915.1 uncultured Pseudomonadales bacterium
GATGCCAATGTCGCGTACGCCGACGTGACGGTTCGCGAAGATCTGTTCCAGAGTAAGTCGTTCATCGCCGGCCAGGTGTACGACGGCCCGTGTGGGTCCGAGGGAGACTCGGTTGGCGGGCTACGCAACGTTCGAATTTGGCTAGAGGATGGCACTTACGTGGTCACCGACCATGAAGGTAAGTTCCATTTCGAAGGCGTCGAACCCGGGAGCCATGTCGTGCAGCTCGATGTCGCGAGCCTGCCTGCTGGCTACGAGATGTTGTCGTGTGAATCGAATACCCGCTTTGCGGGTTCCAGCTACTCGCAGTTCGTTGACTTACAGGCCGGCGCGCTGTGGCGTGCGGACTTTTATGTCGCACCGCTAGCCGACAAACAAGGCGGCATCGACACGCAGCTGCAAGCGGAAGTTCGGGATTGGCAGATCGAGTACACGTACGTGATTGAAGGTGAACCGTTGTCCGTCGAGGCATTGTCGGCGACGCTCATATTATCCGATCAGGTGAGCTACGAAGCGGGTAGTGCGACGCTGAACGGTGTGGCGATCGATGAGCCAGCGGGTATCGAGATGGGCGCGTTGACCTTCAGATTATCGCCGCCTGAAGAGGTATTTCGTTACGAACTCAGATTTAACGTCGACGCCCACGATGCGCAAGAGCTGATCGTCACGAAGGCCATCGCCATGTTGACGAATGCCGCTGGTAAACACCGCAGCGGCGTGGTTACCAACGAACTCAGCATGTTTTGGCCGTCGAGCATGGAAGACGTGACAAAGAAGTCCGACTCCAAGGTGCAGGCGTTCGAGCCGACCCGCAACAACTTGCGCGTCAGGAGCGAGTTGGATCGGCTGTCGCTTCGCGAAGCAACGGAGGTGGTGGCGACGACACCCTACGAGCTACCGGAGGTAGACAACGCCGAAGCACCCGCTTTCGATCGAGACTGGCTGGGAAGCCAAGACGATCGGATCGAACTCGTCTGGCCGCCGCAACGCTACAACCCACGTGTGCCGTCGATTCTGGTTGCGGTAAAACATCCCAAGGGTACCCGTCCACTGGTGCTGGTCGACGATCGTATCGTCAATCCCATCACGTTCGAGGGTGTTGTTTCCGACCACGACCGCGGTCTGTCCGTGACCATCTGGGACAACGTGCCGATTAGCGAACTGGATAGCGTGATCGAAGCGCAGGTGCTGGACAGCGACGGAAAACTCATCGCGACTAAGCGGCGCACAGTGCACTTCGGCCAGGCACCGGTGCGAGCTGAGCTCGTGCGTGACGCCTCCTACTTGGTGGCAGACGGCATTCATCCGCCGCTGCTGGCGGTAAGGTTGTTTGATCGCAGTGGCTATCCGGCACGCCCAGGCATTTCCGGTGATTTCGCCGTCGACGCTCCCTACCAACCGTTGGACAAGACCAAGCATCTGGAAACGACGCAAGCCGGGCTTGCCAGCATGAATTACCAGGTGTTGCGAGACGGCATCGCGTACGTACAGCTAGAGCCGACCACCGATACCGGAGAGGTCACGCTTAGATTCAGTTTCGATCGGCACCGCACCGAGATCGTGCGCGCACGCTTGAAACCCGGCGTGAGGGACTGGATTCTGGTTGGTCTGGCCGAAGGTGTGCTGGGACACAACGATGTTACCGGCAACCTGCAAAGCGCCGACGTCGAAGACGACGTCGTCACGGACGGTCGAATAGCGTTTTACGCGAAAGGCATGATCAAGGGCGAGTGGCTCTTGACCGCGGCCTACGATACGGACAAAGACACCGAACGCCAGCTCAGACAGCAAATCGATCCGAACCGTTTCTACACCCTCTACGGCGATGGTACGAACCAACGTTACGATGCGGAAAGCCAGCGCAAACTCTATCTAAAACTCGAGCGTTCCGACTTCGAAGCCTTGGTCGGCGATTTCGATACCGGCTTCGACCGCACCGAGGTTACCAAGTACACGCGCACGCTCAATGGCGTCAAAGCTGGTTACTACGGCGAGCGCGTGAAGGTGGATGCCTTTGCCAGCGATACCAATCAAGGACTCGAGTTCGATGAAATACGCGGCGACGGAACGTCGGGCACCTACCGCCTCTCGAAGCGCAACGTCGTGATCAACAGCGAACGCGTGAGCTTGGTGACGCGTGACCGGTTGCAATTGGATCAGGTGATCGAACGGCTAACACTGACCCGTTATCTCGACTACAGCATCGATTTCGATGCCGGGTCTTTGATCTTCAAGCAACCCGTGTTCTCGCAGGACCCATCGTTCAATCCGATCTTCATCGAGGTGGAGTACGAGGTCGAACGCGAGGGCGTTGGAGACGATTTGGTGGCGGGTACCCGAATTGCCTACCGCATCGACGACGACGATAGCGAAGTAGCGCTCACGTATGTCAACGATAGCGCTGAGGGTTTCAAGGGCGATCTCATCGGTGCCGATCTCAATTGGCAGATCACGCCGCAAAATCAGCTGCGTATCGAGGCGGCTCGCACGGACACCGATGCTGCGGGATCGGCGCACGCCTATCTCCTCGAAGTAGAGCATCGCTCCGAGAAGCTCGCCGGCCGAGTCTTCGTGCGCGAGCAAGAACTGGACTTTGGCTTGGGTCAACAGACCACGCTCGAAGCCGACACGCGACGCTATGGCGTGGAAGGTGAATACCGGGTCAACGAGGAACTGTTGATTCGTGGACACGTGATTCGACAGGAATCGCTGCAACAGGGTGGCGACCGCACAGTGGTCATGACCGAAGCGCAGCAGCGTATCGGTAGTTCGTTCCTCAAAGCCGGCATGCAAGCCATCGATGAAAAGACGGCAAGCGGCGACAAACGCCGGACCCAGCAGGTGACGTTGGGCACCGGCCGGGATTTCCTGAGCGGCAAGCTGACCCTGCGGGGCGATGCGGAAATCGACTTTGGACAAGGTGAGACCACGGACTATCCAACCCGTGCCGTACTGGGTGCCGAATACGACGTTACCAGCCGGGTTAGCGTGCTTCTCGAGCAGGAGCTGAGTTGGGGTTCGGAGCGCGACACGCAAGATACCCGTTTCGGCCTGCGCGCTCGCCCATGGATGGGCGCCAGCATCGACACCAGCGTGGGTCGGCAGATGACGGAAAATGGCGAGCGGTTGTTTGCCACGACCGGACTGATCCAGCAATGGCAACTAAACGACCGCTGGCTCTTGGATTTTGGTGCCGACCGGGTACAGACCTTCAAGGAGAGTGTTGCGGCGAGTGACGGTAGCGCGTTGTTGTTCAACGCCAACCAACCCCCGGCGTCGGGTAGCGTGGACAACGATTTCAGCGCGTTCTATACCGGCGTCGGCTACCGCCGCGATGGCTGGGACGTATCCTCACGGCTCGAATTCCATCAAGGCGACACCGCCGACAAGTGGAATCTTCTCGCGGGTGCGTCGCGACAGCTTGCCGATGGCAAGGTGACGTCCGGATCTCTCGCGATGTTGCTGGAGGATCGGCTGACCGGTGCGCAGCGCGACCAGACGGAACTTCGCTGGGGACTTGCTTGGCGACCGTCCGGCCACGCGTGGATGTTCCTGAACCGGTTGGATCTGGTGTTCGACGAACTCGACGATCTCGTGTTCGACACGCGTACGGCTAAGTTAGTGAATAACTTCAATGCCAACTACAAGCCGAACGACCGCTCTCAGGTCAGCTTGCAGTTCGGTTTCAAATATGTGGTCGAGGACATCGATGGTGACGAGTATTCGGGCAATACCGGACTTTTCGGGGCCGAATATCGCCACGATCTGGGGGCGAAGTGGGACGTCGGTGTGCGTGGCGCGATGCTAGTGTCGATGCAAAGCGATCTGTATCGGTACTCGACGGGGGTATCGGTCGGATACAACCTCATGCAGAACATGTGGGTGAGTCTCGGATACAACTTCACGGGTTTCGAAGACGACGATTTCGTCGGCTCCGACTACACGGCGAAGGGTCCGTTCTTGAAGCTCAGAATGAAATTCGATCAAGACCTATTGCGCAAGTTCTTGAGCTTCGCAGGCGCTAGATCCGGTGCCGCCGAGCCGCCAAAAGTTGCGTCCGGACCTGCCTGAAGGGTAAGGTCCGCGCCTCGCAATAAAAACACATGGATAGTTCGTAGCTAGTCATTGCTAAGGTAGTTGAGTGTTCTGGTCGATCGCGTTCAGCCGGGAAGTGGTTTTGCGGGCACTCAAGGTGGCCGCGGTGGTGGGTTGTATCCTCATCGCAATCAACCACGGCGACGCGTTGCTAACCGGGGAGGTTGACGGCGTTCGTCTGTCGAAGATGTTGCTCACCTTGATCGTACCGTACGCGGTTTCTACTTACTCGAGCGTTGGAGCGATTAACAGTCATGCAAATAAATCGTAATCTGGTTGTCGCGTTGTCGGTCACGGGTTTGGTGTTGTTGAACCACCCGGCCGGCGCTGAAGAACTGGTAGAAGAGATCATCGTCCAAGGCGACTCGTCGTTACAGGTCAGGCTAGGTACCGCTGGCAGCGTAGGTGTCGTCGATGCGGCGGCGCTGACCGAGATCCGGGCAAACCACATCCACGAGTCCCTCGTGCGCATTCCCGGTGTGTGGATATCGCGCGGTTCCGGTGCGGAACATATCACGGCAATTCGCTCGGCGGTGTTGACCGGCGCTGGCGCGTGCGGCGAATTCCTGTTTCTGGAGGACGGCATTCCGATTCGGCCGGCGGGTTTCTGCAACCTCAACAACCTGTTCGAAGTGAACTCGGAACAAGCGTCGGCAATCGAGGTTTGGCGCGGACCAGCCAGCGCCGTACTGGGTGGCAACGCACTACACGGAGCCATCAACGTGTTGACCCCCAACCCAACGACCAATCGCGTCAGCATCGAGGGTGGGTCCTACGGCTACTACCAATTCCGTGGTGAACTCGCGGGACAGTTTGGCGGCCATACGGTGGGTTTGAGCATCAACGCGACCGACACCGACGGTTATCGTGACGACACAGGCTACGGACAGCAGAAACTGTCGTTCGTCCATCAGATGGACGTCGGTGCGTGGAACGTTCGCAATACGCTGAACGCCACCAATTTGAACCAGGAAACCGGTGCCTTTGTTCTGACTGAAGATGCGTACGAAGATGACGATCTCCGTGACACCAATCCGAGCCCGGAGGCCTATCGGGACGCCTGGTCGGTGAGGGCGGCCAGCCATTGGGAAAATGGACCTTGGCAGATCTCACCCTACTTGCGGCGGTCCCGCATGGTGTTCCTGCAGCACTTCCTGCCGGGGCAGCCGACCGAGACCAACGAGCAGACGAGCGGCGGCGTAGTAGCGAGCTTCGATATTGAAGGCGACCGGCTCACCGGTCGTGTCGGCGCGCAGTTGGAGTTAATGCAAGGCAGCCTGCACGAGTTTCAAGAGGCTCCGACCATGACAGGGTCGGCATTCCTGAACGCGACGCGCCCCGAGGGTTTGCACTACGACTACGATGTAGACTCGTTCATGCTTGCGGGGTACTACGATGTTAGTTGGTCGTTCAACGACAGTACCCGGCTGGTGCATAGCCTGCGCGTTGAGCAATTGGAGTACGACTACGACAACAACCATCTGGTCGGCAACACTCGGGACGACGGAACAACCTGCGGGTTCGGTGGCTGTCTATACACCAGACCCGCCTCTAGAGATGACGATTTCACTGAGGTTGCGGGTCGCGTTGGGGTCGAACACGACTTCGGTGACACGCTCACCGGATACGTGATGTTTGGGACGGGCTTTCGTCCACCCCAGATTACCGAGATGTACCGGCTACAGGATGGCCAGACGGTCGCGGACCTGGATAGCGAACGCGTCTTGTCGTTCGAGGTCGGCGTCAAGGATGAGGGCTGGTCCGTTGCAGTGTTCAGTGAGCGCACCGAGGACTTTATCTTTCGCGACTCGGACGGCTTCAACGTCAGCGACGGTAAGACGAAGTCGCTCGGGGTGGAGTTCGCTTACCAGTGGGACGTCAACGATCACCAATTTAGCCTCGCTGGCACGTATGCCAAGCACGAATACGATTTCACGAGGGATGCGGCGCTCGGTGAAGCAATCGAGGATGGCAACCTGATCGACACCGCACCCCGTTGGATCGGTAATGCGCGCTGGCGGTACCAACCGGGCACGTCGTTCTACTCCGAAGTCGAACTGAACTACTTGGACAAGTACTATCTGAATGCGGCCAACACAGAGGAGTACGACGGACACTTCGTCGTCAATTGGCGCGGTGGTTATCAGATCAACGAACGGGTCGACGTATTCGCGCGGATCATCAACCTCCTGGACGAGGAGTACGCTGACCGGGCCGATTTCGCGTTTGGCAACTTCCGCTATTTCCCAGCCATGCCCATTCAGGGATATGTAGGCGTCTCGCTGACGCTCTAGTCATGTCGAACAGAGTGAGCGTTCAAGTTGGTCCGCGCGGCACGTTGGAGCTCTTGTCGCAAAAAGAAGTCGCTGCGCTCACCAGCACCTCGCAACGCCGGCACTTGCATGGATTGTTTCGACGGTGCGCGTTGGCCGTTCTCAACACCGGTAACGAATCGGACGACGCAGCTGCCGTGTTCGATGCCTACCAAGATTTCTCGATCGAGATTGCGCGCCGCACCCGGGGTCTGAAGCTGATTATCGAGAATGCACCCGAAAGCGCGTTTGTCGAGGGTCGCATGGTGGAGGGTATTCGCCAGCATCTGTTCGCCGTGCTGCGTGACATCGTCTATATCGGCACCGAGATCGGTGACCATGATCGGTTCGACTTGCAGGCGAGCGATGGCATCACCGATTCGGTGTTTCACATCTTGAAACACGCCCGGATATTGAACCCGGATCTGAGGCCCAAGACCGTGGTTTGCTGGGGTGGTCATTCGATCTCGAGAGCCGAGTACGACTACAGCAAAGAGGTCGGCTACCACCTGGGGCTGCGCGGTTTCGACGTTTGCACGGGCTGCGGTCCCGGCGCGATGAAGGGCCCGATGAAGGGCGCCGCCGTCGGTCACGCGAAACAACGCATCGAAGGTGCGCGTTATCTGGGGCTGACCGAGCCCGGCATCATTGCAGCCGAACCGCCGAACCCGATGGTCAATCATCTCGTCATCCTGCCGGACATCGAAAAACGATTGGAGGCGTTCCTGCGCCTTGCCCATGGCATCGTGGTGTTTCCAGGCGGCGCGGGTACGGTCGAAGAGATCCTGTACCTGCTAGGTGTATTGCTGGATCCTGCCAACGCCAGACAAGAGTTACCGGTGATCTTTACCGGACCTGATGGTAGCGCCGACTATTTCACCGAGCTCGACAACTTCTTGAGAATTGCCCTTGGCGAAGAAGCCACCGAACGCTATCAGGTCATTGTCGGGCAACCGGAGACGGTGGCGGCGAGCTTAAGCGACTCCATTCGATTAGTACGCAAACAACGGCGCCGGGATGGCGATGCGTACTATTTCAACTGGCTGCTGAAGATTCCGTTTGCACACCAGGTGCCGTTCGATGTGACCCACGAGTCAGTCGCAGATCTCGATCTCGACCCTGGGCTGCCGCGCCACGAGATCGCTGTCAATCTACGTCGCGCGTTTTCTGCGATCGTCACCGGCAACGTCAAGGACTACGGCATCCGCATGATCGAACGCGACGGTCCGTTCGAGCTACGCTGCGGCCGGGAGGTCAAGCGGGCGCTCGACAGACTGCTCGATGGGATGGTCAAGAAGGGGCGCATGAAGCTGGCCACGGAAGCCTATAAACCCTGTTATCGAGTCGTTTGATCGAATTAGGGATAGTTGCGGTGTAGGTTCGCTGGCCTGCTACGTATAATCCGCGCTTTGTTGCGGTGCTGATACGTTTGAGCGAACTCCTGCTGAGTGCCAAGGGCCTTGCGTGTACACGTGATCGGCGGGTCCTCTTCCACGATCTGAATCTGACGCTGACTGAGGGGCAATGTCTCGAAGTGCAGGGTCCGAACGGCAGTGGTAAATCGACGTTGCTGCGCGTGCTGGCCGGTTTGTTTCCCGACTTCGATGGCGAGGTCGAAGCGCCGGCGGCGCTCTACCTTGGGCACAAGCCCGCTATCAACGCCTTGCTGACGCCGCTCGAGAACCTCGAGTGGTACGGTCGGTTGAGCGGGCAGCACGCCGATATCGAGGACGCGTTGGGACGCGTTGGGTTCGATCCTCGGCTGGCGAATCCGTGTTCACAGCTCTCGCAGGGACAGCAACGGCGGGTGAGCTTGGCTCGATTGCTCATATGCCAACGACCTCTATGGCTGCTCGATGAACCGTTCACCGCGCTGGACGTCGACGGTCAAAGACTCATCCGTGACATCGTTATCGAGCACTGTGGTGGCGGTGGAGCGGTTGTGTGCGCCACTCATCAAGCGCTTGGCTGGCCAGACGCGGATACTCTGCAGTTGGGTTGACCGATGTTTCAAATTCAATTCCGCCGAGAATGGTTGTCGATGATGCGCTCGCGCGACGAAGTGCTGAATCCGTTGGTTTTCTTGTTTTTGGCGGTGACGTTGTTTGCGATGGGTTTTGGCGGCGATGCTGCTGTACTTGGCGAGTTCTCCCCCGGGATCGTGTGGGTGCTCGTACTGCTAGCTAATCTATTGTCCCTCGAGGCTATGTTTCGGCGCGACTTCGAGGACGGTAGCCTCGAACAGCTGGTGTTGTTGGCGGACCCGCAATTCCTGCCGGTGCTGGCAAAAATTACCGTGCAGTGGTGTGTAACGGGGTTAGCCATGACGCTCTTGGCCCCGGCGATCGCGTTGATGTTGAACATGCCGTTAAGCGCGTTGCCTATGCTGATGGTGTGTTTGCTACTGGGTACCCCTGCACTCAGCTTGCTTGGCGCGGTCGGCGCAGCGCTGACGGTAGGATTGCGGCGCGGGGGCGTGTTGCTGGCGCTGCTGGTGTTGCCCTTCTATCTGCCGGTGCTCATTTTCGGCGTCAGTGCAGTGGTCGACGCCGCCTCAGGACTCGATACCGTGGCACAGATTTATTGGCTCGCAGCGATTAGTATGCTTGCCGTTACGATGGCCCCCTTCGCCATCGTCGCAGCGATTCGAATCAGCGTGGAGCAATCGTGACACTCAAGGAACTCTGGCACCGTCTTGGCTCTCCGAGGTGGTTTTATCAGATGAGCGGAGCCTGGCAGCTGGGCTTCTCGATCAGCGCCGGGCTGCTGCTGCTGGTTGGCATCGTCTGGGGCCTGGCATTCGCGCCGTCCGACTACCAGCAAGGCAACAGCTTTCGCATCATGTACGTGCACGTACCCACCGCAATATTGGCGCAATCGGTCTATATGGTGCTCGGTGCCGCCGGCGTGCTGCTCCTGGTCTGGCGCATGAAGATGGCGGACATGGTTCTCCACACGATGGTGCCCTTCGGGATGGCGATGACCGCCCTGGCGCTGTTTACCGGCTCGGTGTGGGGGCGGCCGACATGGGGTACCTGGTGGGTGTTCGATGGGCGTACCACCTCGACCCTGGTGTTGTTGTTTCTCTATTTCGGCTTGTATGCGCTGCGCCAAGCGATCCCGCGCGCAGAAGCGGCTGGGCGCGCGTGTGCGGTGTTGGCCATCGTCGGCACCATCAATATCCCCATCATCAAGTACTCCGTCGAGTGGTGGACGACGTTGCATCAAGGCGCGACCTTCAAGTTGACCGAAGCACCGGCGATGCCTGTCGAGATGTGGGCGCCGTTATTGGTCAATGTGATTGGCATCTATTGTCTATTTGCCGCTAATCTCATTGCCAATTTGCGTAACGAGATACTTCGGCGCGAGCGGTCGACCCAGTGGGTGCGCGAACTGGTCGCGGAGACGCCGGGATGATGTTCGATAGCCTTCAGGCATTCATAGAGATGGATGGGCATGGCTTGTACGTGTGGCTGGCTTACGGCAGCGCCGCACCGCTATTGGTCTTCAACTTACTCAGGATGCGGCGCGAGCAACGACGTTTATTGCGCGAGCTCAAAACCCACCAAGCGGTATTGGATGATGCGACCCATACGACGTAACCGACTCATAACGGTAGCCTTCTTGTTCGCCGGCGCTACGCTGACGGTCGCGTTGGTGTTGTTGGCCGTGGACGAGAACCTGAATCTGTTTTATCCGCCGGAGCTCGTGGTTAGCGGCGAGGCTCCGACCGGCACCGCAATCCGTGCCGGTGGCATGGTGCTCGACGGTAGTGTGCAACGAATCGGACAAGATCTGGATGTTGAATTCGTGCTGACGGACTATCAAGGATCGGAGTTCAAGGTCGTCTACAGCGGTATCCTGCCGGACATGTTCAGAGAGGGGCAGGGCATACTCGTGCAAGGGCAACTCGACGCCTCCAGAGTGTTCCGCGCCGAACAGGTGCTCGCCAAGCACGACGAAAGTTACATGCCGCCGGAGCTGGCCGAGCTCGATCGGGGGCCGGCACAGTGATACCCGAATTCGGCCAATTCGCATTGATTTTGGCGCTCAGTTTGAGCGCATTGACGGCCACGCTGGGTCTGGTGGGGGCACATCTCAACCGACCGGCTTGGATGGCGGCAACGGCGTCCACGGTCGTCGGTCAGTTCGTGTTTGTCGCCTTGGCGTTTGTGGTCCTCGCGCATGCCTTTGTCACCGATGATTTTTCCGTCGCCTACGTCGCCCACAACTCCAATAGCCTGCTGCCGTGGCCGTACAAGCTCAGCGCCGTTTGGGGCGCCCACGAGGGTTCGTTCCTGCTGTGGACACTGATCATGACCGTTTGGATGTTGGCCGTGGCACTCAAGGGCGGCGCCCTGCCGTTACGTTTTTTGGCGCGAGTGCTTGGTGTAATGGGGTTTTTGAACCTCGGCTTTCTGTGCTTCATGATCTTTACCAGCAACCCTTTCGAGCGTCTGATACCGATGGCGCCAATGGACGGAGCCGATCTCAACCCGCTGTTGCAGGACTTTGGGCTGATCGTACATCCGCCGATGCTGTATACGGGCTACGTGGGCTTTGCCGTGGCGTTCTCCTTCGCCGTGGCGGCGCTGCTCTCCGGCCGCTTGGACAGCGCTTGGGCACGCTGGTCGCGACCTTGGACTAATATCGCCTGGGGATTTCTCACGGTAGGCATCGCGCTAGGTAGCTGGTGGGCGTACTACGAATTGGGGTGGGGAGGTTGGTGGTTTTGGGACCCGGTGGAGAATGCCTCGTTCATGCCATGGCTCGTTGGCACGGCTCTCGTTCACTCGCTGGCGGTGACGGAAAAACGCGGCACCTTCAAGAGCTGGACACTGCTGCTGGCCATCAGTGCGTTTTCGTTGAGCCTCCTAGGCGCCTTCATCGTGCGCTCGGGCGTGCTCACGTCAGTGCATGCCTTTGCCGTCGATCCGACCCGAGGACTGTTCATACTCGGCTTCTTGGCCGTGGTCGTCGGCGGTTCGCTGGTGCTC
>CBDTZM010000020.1:0-11325 GCA_965364915.1 uncultured Pseudomonadales bacterium
AAGCCTGCGCGGCGCGGGGGACACGAGGTTCCCGCTGATGGCGACCTTCCTTGGGTTGGTCGGCGTGCGCTGCGGGCTGGCAGCGCTGTTTACCTACCTGGAGCTGCCGGTCTTCTGGGTTTACTCGGCGCTGGTGGGTGACTACCTGTTGAAGGGCAGCCTGCTGGTTTGGCGCTTCAAACAGGGTCGCTGGAAGACTGTTCTGAAAACCGAAGACCTCGCCTACGGTGCCTGAGCTACCCGATCTCACCGTGTACCTGGAGCATCTCCAGGCTCGGGTGCGAGGCGCCGTTCTGCAAAACATTCGTTTGACCAGCCCCTTCTTGTTGCGGTCGGTCAGCCCAACGGTCGAAGAGGTTTGCGGTCGCGAGGTGTTGAACGTACGCCGGCTCGCGAAGCAGTTGGTGTTCGAGCTGACAGATGAGCATTTCGCGGTGATCCACCTGATGGTCTCCGGTCGCTTGCAGTGGCACGATCTCGGCAAAGCGGTACCGAAGCGCAACGGCTTGGCGGGTTTCGATTTCTCGACGGGTACGTTGATCTTCACGGAAGCCAGCAAGAAGAAGCGCGCATCGCTCAGGCTCGTGAAGGGCGCCGAGGCGCTGGCCGAATTCGATCCTGGCGGGCTCGAAGTGTTGCAAGTCGAGGAGGACGCGTTTGCCGCACGCTTGCGCGCCGCCAACCATACGTTGAAGCGTGCGTTGACCGATCAACACGTTTTTGCCGGCATCGGCAACGCCTACTCCGACGAGATTCTGCTGCGCGCCAAGCTGTCGCCGTTCAAGCAGGCTCGATCGCTCGAGGATGTAGGGGTGCATCGTCTGTACGAGGCTTGCCGATCGGTGTTGCTGGAGTGGACGGAACGATTACGGGGCGAGTCGGGGGCGAACTTCCCCAAGAAAGTGACGGCGTTCCACGACGAGATGGCCGTTCACGGCAAGTACAAGGCGCCGTGCCCCCAGTGCGGCTCGCCAGTGCAGCGCATCGTTTATGCCGAAAACGAAGCCAACTACTGCGCCAAGTGCCAGACCGGCGGCCGACTGTTAGCCGATCGCTCGCTATCGCGATTACTCAAGGACAACTGGCCCAAACGCCTAGAAGACTTGGAATAGCGGCCGGTGAAAAAGGTTAAAAGGTTCGGCCCGGCCGTAGTTCGGTTGAAGAAATGTCCAGTCGAAATTCCGCCTCGGTTACCTCGTCGCAGATCTGCAGCAACGATTCCGGCAAATCGAAATCCGCGATCGTGCGATACGTGTCATCGATGGTTCGGCCGAACGCCACAAAGCGAACGGCTTGATCGATCATGTCGGCGAGTTGCTTGTCGCGTTCGGCAACCCCTCCGTAGTATTTCGGATCGGCGATACGAATGAGCGTATCGATACCGACGACGAAGATGGCGTTGGGGAAGTTCCGAGCCTTCTGGGCAAACGTAGGCAACCGTGTCAGCCAAACGGGATGTTGGAACCGAGCCAAGCGTTCGTGGATCTCGACGTAGTCCAAAAGCGCCTTGTCAGGATTTTCGATCGAAAGTTCGAAGGCACCGGGTAGCCCCAGCTTCGCTTCGGCGAGGGCCATCATTTTTTCGTGCGCTGCGTGCAGCGGATTGAACGACCCCGGGAACAGAAGCTTGCCGTCGTGTTGCCGGGTAACCGTCGCGACCGAGTCGCCTAAGATCAGTTCGCACCAGGGTGCGGGTGCGTTCACGGCCTCTAGCGGCGGATCCAGCGCCGTTTCCAAGTCCAAGCCTTGATTGATGGCGCGCCAGGCGGCCTCGATCAGCTCGGCTTCTTGCGCCGCGCGATCGCCGGTGAACTCGAATCGACCGACCAAAGTGCTCGTAGAGGTTTGCATGGCTATGTGCGCGCGTTGCGCGCCGCGCTTGGCTCGATTGGTGGCAAGGCTTGCGGTGCTGGCGAAACCGAACGGTTGTGTAGCGCCCAGAGCCAGCGCCCGCTGAAATGCGGTCATCGCCATGGCGCGTGCGGTGGCCGCGCTGCAGGCTTGATCGGGTGATCCGCCGAGCAATTCGGACAGGCTTCGCGCGGAATAGGGTATTGAAGCCTCCAACACCGTGCTTGAAGCACCGATTGTGGCCAGTATTTCCGCCAGCAAGCCCGCCCCACCACCGGTGACGTAGAACACGCCCTGCCATGGGCTCGAGTGCAGTTGGCGGGCACGTGAACTGGTCACCGATCGCTCACTCTTTTAGGCATGCGCGCAATGCGAACCTACTCTGCCAGAAACGCGCGTGTGATCTTGAGAAATTCGTCGAGCTGGTCGTGATGTACCCAGTGTCCGGCATCTTCGACATTGGCGACCCGCACGTCCTGAAAATGCGCCGAGCGCCCATCTTGATCCGGATCCGATGCCCAGCTCTCCACGCCGCGGAACAGCAACGTCGGGCAGGTTATGCGTGCGTACAACTTGAATTGTTCTTCGAACGGCAAACCGATCGGGGGAAACGCCCGCACGTAGTTGTCGAACTTCCAACTGTAGGTACCGTCTTCGTTCTGATTGCTGCCGTGAATGGTCAAGTGCCGTGCCTGATCCTCCGTCAGATGGGGGTTCTCGTTCTGCATCCGTTCGTAGGCCTCCTCCAACGATGGGTAGCGCCGTGGGATGCGCCCCGCGACCTTGCGAAGATCGGCTATCCAGGTGTGCAGCCTCTGTTCGGTGGACTGCGCAGCCAGCCCTTCGAGCATAGCGGGCGGTGGTCCCATGCCTTCGATGGAAACCAATTTGGTGACCGTTTCCGGGTACAGACCGCTATAGCCCAGAGAAATGGACCCCCCCAACGAGTGCCCGATGATCGTGACAGGTGAGTGCTTACGTTGGTGCAAAAGCTGCGTGATGTCGTAGATGTAGTCGATCTGGTTGTAACTACCGCCGAGCAACCATTGCGAATCGCCGTGCCCGCGGAGATCGGGCGCGATGATGTGATAGTCGTCGCGCAGCGCCTCGGCCACCCAATCCCAGTTGCGGCAGTGGTCGCGGCCACCGTGAACGAGCAACATCGGCGGCGCGCCTTCATTGCCCCAATCCACGTAGTGCAATCGCAAACGCTGCGAGAAATAGATGTGTGAGGTCGGTCCTTCCATCGGTCAGTCCTGATGTGCAAATAGGTGATCGGTCATCGGGTATAGATCGACACGCCGTGAGAATAGGTCGCGCGTACCTCGATGTCTTGAAGATCTTCGGCCGCCACGCCCAGTGGGTTTGCCGAAAGAACAACCAAGTCTGCCCACTTACCCTCGGTGATGCTGCCTTTCGAATCCTCTTCGAACATCTGGTAGGCGGCATGCATCGTGATGCTCAGCAGAGCGTCGTAGACGGAGATACGTTGCTCCGCGCCGAGCGTCTTGCCGGACCGCGTGATGCGGTTGGTGGTCGCCCACAACAGTCGCAACATGTTCGGCGGCACGATCGGCGCGTCGTTGTGTGTGGTAAACACCATATTGCGCTGCACGGTCGAGCGCGTCGGGCTGATGCGCGATGCGCGCTCGTTGCCGAAGACGGAATCGCGATGCCAATCACCCCAATAGAAAGTGTGTGCTGAAAAATAGGAGGGAATCATCTTCAAGGTCGCCATGCGGTCGAGCTGATCTTCGCGGACGGTTTGCGCGTGAATCATGACGGTGCGGTGATCGTGCACGGGTGCCGCGAGTGCAACGGCGTTGATCAACATGTCGGCTGCCGCATCACCGTTGGCATGCGCAAGAATCGGTATACGCGCATCCAACAAGCGTTTGATCCGGGTACGCACCAGCTCGTCTGAAAACGTCGGGTAACCTCGATACTCGGCGGATTGGCCCGCGGGCGGTACCAGATAGGGCTGCGTCAGGAAGGCGGTTTTGCCTTGGGGAGATCCGTCCAAGATCATCTTGACGCCGCCGAGCTTCAAGCGGTTGTCGTAGCGCCCCAATCTTTGGACGTCGACCGGGATTTCCGGCTCGTTGCGCACGACCGGATACACGACGACGTCCATGGTCAGCGCATTGCGGTCCGCAAGGGCCTGCAGCAAGGCCACAGACTCGGGCGAGGCGGCACCATCCTGGGCGGTCGTGATGCCGAAACTCGCGTAGTCGGCCAAGGCCGCTAGCACGCCGGCCTCCGGGTCGCCCAGCGGGGCAAACATTTTGCCGCGCAACGGGTAGGTCGCGGTTTCTTCCAACACGCCGTTAGGCTGACGGCTGCCTGATTCGCGGCGAATGATGCCCCCAGCCGGATCTTCGCTTGATGCGGTGAAGCCTGCGAGTTTCAGGGCCAGACTGTTGGCCGTCGCCAGGTGCCCGGAAACATGGAGAAGGGCGATGGGATGTTTGACTGAAACGGCGTCCAGATCGGCTCGAGTGGGATGCCGTCTTTCCGCTAGCAGAGAATCGTCGTACCCGCCGCCGACCACCCACGCGCCGGCTGGGATCGGACCGGCATCGATGAAGGTGCGTAGAGTCTGCTGCAACGAGTGCATATCGGTCGCCGGGCCGACGGGAGGCGAGGCGACGTTGGCCCAGCTCGTCATCAATGCCGAGAACGTCAGGTGACCGTGAGCGTCGATGAACCCGGGAAGCAAGGCTAGCTCGCCAAGCTCGACGAGGTCGCGCGCGTCATTGATCCAGTAGTTGGCCTCGGCTCGGCTACCTGTCCAAACGATGCGCCCGTCGCGAACGGCGACCGCTGCAACGTCGCTCTGATTGGCGTCCATTGTGATGATGTTGCGGCCGACGAAAACCGTGTCGGCGACCTCCGCGACCGCCAAATGCGAGAGCGCGCACAAGAGCATCGAAAAACTAGCGGCGGATACGATTTTCATAGTCGATGAGGTTGCTCCGGATCAGTGGCGCGAGAATATACAGACCCAAGAGATTGGGGATTGCTACGACGAACACCAGTGCGTCCGACAAGTCTACCAACGCACTCAGCTCGATGCTGCTGCCGAGCACGACAAACGTCAGAAAAAATAGTTTGAAGCCGATATCTGTCACACGGTTGTCGCCAACAAGATAGGTGAAGGCCTTCAAGCCATAGTACGACCAAGCGATCATTGTTGAGAAGGCGAACAGAATGGCGGCGATGGATAGTGGCAGCGGCGACCAGGAGATGGTGCTCGCGAATGCCCGGGTTGTGAGCTCGATACCGCTCACGCCGCTCTCAGCCATACCGGGAACGTAGACCGTGGTCGTAATGACGAGCGCCGTCATGGTGCAGATCACCACGGTGTCGATGAACGGCTCGAGCAGGCTGACGAACCCTTCGCTGACCGGTTCTTTAGTGCGGGCGGTGGAGTGGGCGATTGCCGCGGAACCGAGTCCTGCCTCGTTGGAAAAGACGGCGCGCCGGAATCCAATGATCATGCCGCCCAACATTCCGCCCGCAACGCCGTCCGGGGAAAAAGCGCCGTGCCAGATGGCAGCAAGCGCAGAAGGCAAATTCGCGTAGTTGAGAGCGATGATGAATAGGGCGGTGACGACGTAGAGCAGCGCCATCCCGGGAACCAGCTTGGCGGTAGTGGTGGCGATCGTGCGAATGCCACCGATGATGACCGTAGCCACCGCGATCGCGAGGCCCAAACCGACTAGCCAGGCTTTGTCGGCAAAATAGCTATCCGCTCCCCCGGTGACATTGATGAAGATGACGGCCGCCTGATTGGATTGAAACATGTTGCCAATACCGAGACAGCCAACCACCATGCTCGCGGCGTAGAACATTCCCAACGCCTTGCCTAGGCGCGGCCACTCCATCGCAGCCAATCCACGTTCGAGGTAATACATGGGCCCACCGGAAACCGAACCGTCGTCGTTGGTCTTGCGAAACAAAACGCCCAACGTACACTCCGCGAGCTTTGTGGACATGCCGAGTAGGCCCGCGATGATGAGCCACAGCGTCGCACCGGGGCCGCCCACTGAAATGGCGACGGCCACGCCGGCGATGTTGCCGATACCCACGGTACCCGACACCGCGGTGGTGAGCGCCTGGAACTGCGAAATCTCGCCCGGATCATCGGGATTTTTGTACTTACCGCGAACGATGTCGATCGCGTGTTTGAAGCCGCGAACGTTGATGAAGCCGAAGTAGACAGTAAAGAACACACCGCCGCCGATGAGCCACAGTACGATGAGGGGTAAATCCGCCCCGAATATCGGCACGGTGAAGAAGATGAAGTCCGAGACGCTATCGGCGAGTGGGCGCATCGCTTGATCGATGACGGTGTCCACGTCGGCAGCATGTCCGGCGTTGGCATACAGCAACACCGTCGCTAGGCAAACACTGCGACGCATGGATTGACCTCGTTATCCGTTATGCTTCGATTATTCATCAGTTTTCTGAGATTTAGTATGTTGAAGTCGCTGCACGTGATGTTGGCCTACGCGACGGTCATTGGCTTCGTCGTTCGCGCGGTGTGGTCGTTGACGGACAATGAGATGCTCAAGTCGCGCTGGGTAAAAATCGTGCCCCACGTTATCGACACCTTGTTGTTGGTGTTGGGCGTGGCCATGGCACTCAGCATGTCGCTATCGCCAGTTTCCGGATGGCTCGGCGCTAAGCTGATCGGTTTGCTCGCGTATATCGGATTCGGGGTGTTGACCCTGCGGGCGGCGAGTCGGGCGCTCAAGATCGCCGGTCTGTGCGGTGCGCTTGCGAGCGTCGGCTACATCTTCTCGGTGGCGTTCACCCGTTCGGTCTGGCCTTTCTAACCGCCAGTTGAGCGACCGCTGCCTCGATCAGAAATCCCGCGATCAGAATCCAAGCGGCCACGATGTGGTCGAGCCATTGCAACTCGAAACACAAACTCGTCAGCGCGTAGATGCCGATGACCCTCAGGACAGCGCCCACGGCCATGCCCGTCGTGCGGCGCTCGACCATTAGGTAACCGTGGAAGAAGTTGCGGTAGATGATCACGGTAGGCATTAGGCACATGATCAGAATCACGTCCAAAGCAAGAATGCGAACCTCGTCGGGTATCTGCATGAGATCCCGCCAAACGAGCCCTGAAAGGGGCGTGGCCGCAAACAGCAGCATGATGCCGGTGATGCCCAAGCACACCAAGACCATGAAACGTTTCTTGACGGCGAGATCGTCCAATCCGAAGGTAACGAAGAAATGGCGGAACTGGTTGGACGCTTGCTGGAACAATGCGGAAAAGTCGAACGCGATACGTAACGCGGCGATCGTCACGAGCGCGTTGGGCGTTCGCGCAACGAATGCGAAAAGTATCGGGCGGCTGATCGCGAACATGAAGCCGGTCATCGAAACCGGAATGAAAAACCCAATTAATTCCCGGTAACTCAGGTTCTCATGCTCTGGGATGACGGGTGGACGGTACAGCTTCCATCGTCCGGCGACCAACAACACCAGGTGTATCGCAACGCCCAACGCCTCGGCGCCCACCAAGACGATAACCGGGCGCCCGCCGACGGCGAATCCGCCGATCAGCCCGGCGATGACCACGCTGAGGTAGACGACGTTCATCGCCGTCACCCATCCTGTCAGCTTGGCCTGCACGAGCAGCCCGGTGTAGTAGTAGCGCTGTGCGTTGAACACGATGAGCGGAGAGAGATAGACGAGATACTCGGTGACCCGCGCCGTCAGCGCATCGTCGATGCCGTAGATGGACTGCAGTAGTTGGCGGCCGAGCTCGGTATGGGCGACAGCCAGCAACGGTAGCAGCAGGATAGTGCTGGCGGCGAGCGTGAATCGATAACTACGGATGTTGGCGATGGGGCTGCGGGCGTAAACGTTGGAAAGCTGTGCGATGAACTGCAAACCAGCGTTCAAGAGTCCGTACGTGCTGTAGGCTAACGCGAGTATCGCGATCTCAGCGACCGCTTCGGGATACCGCGCAAGCGTTGCGTTCTGGAACTGAACCGAGAGCACCATGGCCAAGCCCGTGAGGGCAAGCGGCCAGTAGAAGCGCCAGTATTGTTTCATAAAGCGACTATAGCGGCCGCAAGATTAGCCCAGCGTCCGGCCGATCAACTCCTTCATGATCTCGTTGGTCCCGCCGTAGATCTTCTGCACCCGAGCGTCTGCGTACATACGCGAGATCTCGTACTCGTCCATGTAACCGGCGCCGCCATGCAGTTGCAGGCACTCGTCGACGATGGCGCACTGCTTGTCGGTGCACCAGTACTTGGCCATGGAAGCCGTCGATGCGTCGAGTTCGCCGGCGAGGTGTTTGAGCAGGCACTGGTCCACAAACGTTCGTCCAAGCAGCGCTTCGGTTTTGCATTCGGACAACTTGAACTTGGTATTTTGAAAATCCAGGATGCGCTGTCCAAACGCCTTGCGCTCTTTGACGAAGTCGAGGGTCAATTCGATGGCACGTTCGGAGCAGACAACGGCTGCCTGGGCGATGCTGAGCCGCTCCTGAGGTAGCTGGCGCATCAGTTGCACGAAGCCCTGACCTTCTTCCTCGCCGAGCCGATTGCTAATCGGTACTCGACAGTCCGAGAAAAACAACTCGGAGGTGTCGGCGGATTTCTGTCCGAGCTTCTTGAGATTGCGCCCGCGTTCGAACCCTGAAGCGTTGGTTTCTACAACCACGAGCGAAATACCTTTTGCGCCTTCGTTCGGGTCGGTTTTCGCGACGACGATCACGAGGTCGGCGTGCTGCCCGTTGGTGATGTAGGTTTTGGAGCCGTTGATAACGTAGTCGTCGCCGTCGCGGATCGCGGTGGTGCGCACGCTTTGCAGGTCTGAACCGGTGTTCGGCTCCGTCATCGCGATAGCGCCGACCATTTCACCGGTGGCCATCTTCGGCAGCCAACGTAGTCGCTGATCTTCGGTGCCATAGCGGTAGATGTAGGGGGCGACGATGCTGCTGTGGACCTGATAACCAAACCCGGTTATGCCGACCCGGTGCTGCTCTTCCATGACCACGGTCTCGTGCCGATAGTCGCCGCCGCCGCCGCCGTATTGCTCCGGTATTTCTGCACACAACAAACCGGCCTCGCCGGCCTTGTTCCACGCGTCGCGATCGAGTTTGCCTTGTGCCAACCATTTCTCGTTGAGCGGCAGAAATTCCTGCCGGTAGAACTTGTTGGCGGCGTCCTGCAGCATGCGCAGCTCATCATCGAGCCATGGCGATGTGTAGTTCTCATACAATGACATGAGGTGTCCTAAGGCCAGCCTGCGCCGGCATACGGTGCTTCAACCACTTCGACACGGCCGGTTCTCTGCTGCCGGCAGGCGTCCGGGTCGGAGGTGGACGAGGTGAGAATGTGTAGCAGGTTGCCGCCGAGCATGCAGGCGTAGGCGCCCTGGTCGGTTGCGACCCGGTGCGTCACGCTGCCGCCCTGTTCGACGCGAAGGCATTCGTCGGTCGATGGAGACGCAACCCACACCCCATTGGCCTCATCGAGACAGATGCCATCGGGTACCACCCTGCTTGGCATCTCCGCCCAGACTTGGCGGTTGCCAAGACTGCCGTCAGCCTCGATGGCGAAGACCGACAAGCGTGCCCCCGAAGACTCTGCCACGATGAGTGAAGCGCCGTCGGGCGTGATGACGCTACCGTTGGGAAACAGCATTTCGTCGGCGACGATTCGAGCAGAGCCGTCTGGGTCGATGAGTATCAATTCGGCACCCTTGGGCGCTGCGCGGGCGTGTAGGTCGAAACCGAAGTTGCCGACGTAGGCGCGCCCAACGTGATCGACGACCATGTCGTTGCAGTGATAGCTTGCGAGCCCAGACAGGTCGGCGTGGGTTGTCAATTGTTGCCCGTCCCAGCGGAGCACCCGTCGATCCGTCATTGATACGACCAGCAGGTCTCCGTCGGGGAGCCATCCTAGACCCGACGGCCAGTTGGGCACCGCAACGATCGGGTCGACCGTTCCGTCCGCATTCACCGCGACAACGAGATGTGCGTGCATGTCGGAAAACCATAGGCGTCCGTCGTGCCACCGTGGTCCTTCGGGGAAGCAGAAGTTCGAAGCGATGATCTCAGCTTGCATCGCCCATAGCCTACGCGATGGGATACGTCATGGCGAAATTTTGAGGCGGTGAGGGTGCTAGCTCGAGTATTCTTGGCAGTTCATGGGGCGACAGGAGTCGACTGATGGTGAGGACAGCTTGGTGTTTGCTGGTACTGCTGATGGGATTGGCCGGTTGCGATGCATCGCCCGGCGATCGGGTCGACGAGGCCGAAGCGCTGATCGAGGAGCAACTAGAGCGCGCCGAGATCGCAGTGGAAGAGGCGTTGCAGGACGCGACCGAGAAGACCGAGAAGGCTTTCGAGGACGCTGCGCGCGCGGTGGACGACGCGGCCGAGGAGGCGCTCGAGGCGGTCGACGAAGCGCTGCACGACGCGAAAAAACAACTCGCCGACTAGTGTCCTGTAGGGTTAATTCGTTGCATTTACACCCACTGCCGAGGCTGAAACCTCCTGAAATAAGGGGCGTCGAGACCATGCCTGCTTTTTTTGATACCATCCCCTGGTTTCGTCCCCCGTAGACGCTCGGGGGTTCAACTTGAAAGGGGAAATGAGGTAAGGAATATGCGCGACGTAGTCGTAGTAGACAGCGTACGGACGGGTTTGGCCAAGTCATTTCGAGGCAGCTTCAACCTGACGCGATCGGACGATATGTTGGCCCATTGCATCGACTCGCTGCTGGATCGAAACCCCGCCTTATCGCCAGACGAAGTGGAAGACGTTGTGGTTGGCTGCGCCAGCCATGCCGGCGAGCAAGACGGCAATTTGGCGCGTCTCGCCGTGGTGCTATCCAAGCTGCCGATCACGACTGCGGGTGTCAGCATCAACCGTTTCTGTTCGTCCGGATTGCAATCCATCGCGATTGCGGCTAATCAGATTGCTTCTGGGCAGACCGAAGTCGCCATCGGCGGAGGCGTAGATTCCATCTCGATGCGCACGCGCCAGGAGGCCGGCAAGGCAGAACTGAACAAGATACTGCTCGAAGAAAAACCGGACATCTTCATGGCCATGGGTAACACGGCCGAAGTGGTTGCCCGGCGCTATCAAGTGACTCGTGAGATGCAGGACGAGTATGCATTGCAGAGCCAGCAGCGCTACTCGGCGGCCGCGGAGAACGGTGCAATCGGCGAAGAGATCGTGCCGATGAGCGTGACGATGCTCAAGGTAGACAAGGAAACCGGCGACGAGAGTCGAGTCGACGTCGTTGTCGACAAGGACGAGTGCAACCGCCCGAACACCACGCTCGAAGGTTTGGCAGGGCTGGCCCCGGCATTCGAAGAAGACGGTACGGTGACTGCGGGCAACGCATCTCAACTTTCCGACGGTGCTTCGATGACGCTGTTGATGAGCGCTGAGCGTGCCGGGCAATTGGGTCTCGAGCCGCTGGGTGTCTTTCG
>CBDTZM010000021.1:0-11323 GCA_965364915.1 uncultured Pseudomonadales bacterium
AGCTCATCGCTGCGCGGTAGCAGTAACCGTGACTTGATCTCCGCAAGCATCGCCGCCATGAGCAGGTATTCACCCGCCAGCTCCAGCTGCAACGCGCTCATCAAGTCGATGTAGTGCATGTATTGTGCGGTAATCTCGGCGACGGACACCTCTAGAATATCCAGGTTCTGACGCCGAATGAGGTAGAGCAGCAGATCGAGCGGACCTTCGAACGTCTCCAGGAACACTTCCAGCGCATCCGGAGGAATGTAGAGGTCGGTCGGCAACTCGCGCACCGCCTCTCCGTCCACCACGGCAACGGTCTCGTCGTCGACAGCGCGCAAGCGCAGTAGTCGAGGCTGGCCCTCGTCACTCATCGATGGGAAATTCCAATGCTGGCGCGAACGTCCTCCAACGTTTCCTTGGCGACGTCTCGGGCTTTTTCCGACCCCTCTTGCAAAATCGCGTGTACCACGTCCGGTTGTTCCTCGAACTGTTTGGCCCGTTCGATCATGCCTGACTGTTCTGCGTTGATAGCTTCGATGAGCGGCTTTTTGCAGTCGAGACAGCCGATGCTGGCGCTCCTACAACCACGTGCTGCCCACTCTAGCGTTTCGTCGTCCGAGTATACTTCGTGCAGCGTGAAAACAGGACAGATACTCGGATCACCGGGATCATTGCGCCGCACTCGCGCGGGATCCGTTTGCATCGTCCGAATTTTCCTGTCGACCTCTTCAGGCGCTTCGCGCAACTGAATCGTGTTGTTGTACGACTTGGACATCTTTTCACCATCCAGCCCTGGAACCTTGGCCTGCTTGGTCAAGAGGGCTTGCGGTTCCGGCAGGATGATCCGGCCACCGCCTTCCAGATAGCCGAATAGCCGTTCGCGATCGCCTATCGACAAGTTCTGTTGCTCTCCAAGCAAAGCCCGCGCGCGTTCGAGGGCTTCCGTATCGCCCTTCTCCAGGTAGGCTTTGCGCAAATCCGTGTACATCCGCCCAACCTTGCGCCCCATTTTTTTGACCGCAGCCTGCGACTGTTCCTCAAAACCCGGTTCTCGACCGAAGACATGGTTGAAGCGCCGCGCTACTTCGCGCGTGAGCTCGACGTGCGCCACTTGATCGGCCCCGACCGGTACGTTGCCCGCACGGTAGACGAGAATGTCAGCTGACTGCAGCAACGGATAGCCTAAGAAGCCGTAGGTCGCCAGGTCTTTGTCGGTAAGCCTAACCTGCAAATCCTTGTAGCTAGGTACCCGTTCGAGCCAACTGACGGGCGTTATCATCGACAGCAACAAATGTAATTCGGCATGCTCGGGCACCTTGGACTGGATAAAGATCGTCGCCGCACCGGGGTTCACCCCTGCTGCCAGCCAGTCGACGACCATGTCGAAGGTGTGTTGCTCGATATTGAGGGTATCGTCGTAGTTCGTGGTAAGCGCATGCCAGTCGGCGACGAAGAAATAGCACTCGTATTCGTGCTGTAACTGCACCCAGTTCTTGATCACCCCATGATATTGACCAAGGTGCAGGCGCCCGGTCGGGCGCATACCAGAGAGCACCCTGCGGCTCGAGTCGCTACTGCTCACGACGACACTCTTCCATGCGGGGGCGCAGTTTCACCGCTGCTCAAGAGAGCCCTCAAAAGAAACCAACAAGCTCGCATTATAGGGCGCGGCGGGGCGACAACAACCGTCAGTCAAACGAGCCCAACCCCTGCCGTATCACAGACGGTTGAAGCGCGGTGAGGTCGACAACAGTGGTGGCTGTGACGCCACAGTGGCCACCGTCGATGACAAGATCAACCACGCCTTCCACGACATCGCGAATTTCCTCTGCATCGGTGAACGGCAACTCGTGGTCGGGCAGACGCATGGTGGTGGTCATCATGGGCTCGTCAAGCACCTCCAACAACGCCAAGGCGATGGTACTGCCCGGCACTCGCAGGCCGATGGTCTTGCGTTTTGGGTGTACTAGCCGGCGCGGTACCTCGCGGGTCGCGGGCAGCAGAAAGGTAAACGGGCCTGGGGTGTAGTGTTTGAGTATGCGATAGCTGGCTTTCTCGACCCGTGCGTAGGTCGCGACCTCGGAAAGATCTCGGCAAGCCAGGGTAAAATGGTGATGTTTGTCCAGACGCCGCACCTGCCGAATCCGGTCGAGAGCCGCCTTGTCACCGATGTGGCAGCCGAGCGCATAGGTGGTGTCGGTCGGATAGACGACCAGGCCTCCGTCCCGGACAATATCAACCGCCTGCTTCAACAGCCGAGGTTGCGGGTGGGAGGCATGCATGACGAAATATTGGCTCACAGAACCTTTATAACCCGTTCGGTGCAGGTTACGAAACGACCGCGTCGTCGATCGTTCGCCTCGCCATAAAAATGTTGCTAATGTTGGTATGTGCTCGCGGGCACAACTCATGTTCGTTTGCCAAGGAATCAATGAGCCAACTACTGGATTTTCTGCCCATCGTCGTATTCGTGGGGGTGTTCTTCACGATGGACATCTATTGGGCAACGGGAGCGCTGATGGTCGCCGTGACCGTCCAGGTCATCGTGTATCGCCTCAGCAAGAAGCCCATCGGCCGGGAATTGCAGCTCACCTTCTGGGCCAGCATGGTGTTTGGGGGGCTGACCCTTTTCTACCGCGACGAAACGTTCATCCAGTGGAAACCAACCATCATCAATTGGCTGCTATCGGCGTCTCTCATCGGCAGTCACTATATGCGCAAGAATCTGATCGAAAAACTGCTCGCCGGTAAATTGAGCCTACCGAGCGACGTCTGGGTAAGACTGAATTTCGGGTGGGCGGCCGGCTTCTTCCTGGCCGGCGCTCTGAACCTAGTCGTCGCCTACAACTTTTCCATGCAGTTCTGGGTCACCTACAAACTGGTCGGTGGCCTGGCGTTGACATTCACCTACGTCATCCTCACCACGTGGTACCTGCACAACCTCGGGCTGCTCGACATGGTAGAGGAAACTCGCAAGGATCAGGATGGCACGATGAAAGGGAACAACGTTGAAGAACATAGCTAAGCTGGCCTTCGCCTTCGGGTTGCTGATCAGCGCCACGGTAGAAGCCGAGACCAACTACGTTTCCGACAACCTGTCGGTGCCTCTGCGCAGTGGACCATCCAACGCACATCGTATCCTGCATCGCGGCCTACCGAGCGGTACGGCGCTCGAGGTTCTCGGCCGCGACGAAGAATCGGGCTTCACCCAGATTCGTACCAACAACGGAACCGAGGGTTGGTTGCCGACGCAATATCTCGTCACCCAGCCGATCGCCCGCGATCAGTTGCTGGACGCGCGTGGCCGCATCAGCGATCTCGAAGACAGCATCGCAGAGCAGCGGTCGGCCCTAGACGATCTGGCACAAGGCAAAGGCACCGCCGATCAGGCCAATGTGTCGTTAAACGGCCAGGTGCGGGACCTGCAACGGGAGCTCGACGAGATCACGCGCATCTCCAAGGGCGCGATCGACGAACACGCATCCAATGAACGCTTGACCGATCTGAACGCCCGTCTACGGGAAGAACTCGACGATCTGACCGAGGCCCATCAGCGCTTGGAGGGCAACCTGCAGCAACGCTGGCTGATGATCGGCGCCGGGCTGGTATTGGCGGGTCTGTTGATCGGCATCGTCATCAAGGCCCGGCCTCGGCGCAGCGCCTGGTCGTAATCGAATGACCGCGTTGAGTGTCAACCTCAACAAGGTGGCTCTCGTGCGCAATTCGCGCGACGGCCATACCCCAAGCGTCGTCGGCGCTGCCGAAATCGTCCTTGCCGCCGGCGCCGCCGGCATCACCGTACACCCGCGCCCCGACCAACGGCATATCCGACCTGCGGACGTAACCGATCTGATGACGCTGTTGCAGTCCTATCCGGACATTGAATTCAATATCGAAGGCAACCCATTCGCGGGACCGCGCGACAACGGCTATCCCGGCTTCGACGCGTTGATCGAGACCGCTCAACCTCACCAGGCCACCTTGGTGCCCGACGGCGACGACCAACTTACCTCCGACCACGGCTTCGACCTGACCGGCGACAATTCGGCACTCGCCGAGAAGATCACCCGCTACCAAGCATGGGGCGCCCGGGTGAGTCTGTTCATGGACCCGACGCTGGAGCAGATCGCTCTCGCCAAAGAGGTCGGTGCGGACCGCATCGAACTCTATACCGGACCGTTCGCCGACACCGTGGCGTCGTTTGGCATCGATCACGATGACAGCAAACAATCGCTCGCAACTTATCTAGACGCCGCCCGCTTTGCGTCACAGCTCGGTCTCGGCGTGAACGCCGGTCATGACCTGGATCTGGAGAACCTGAAACTGTTCACCCAAATCACCGAGGTGCTGGAAGTCTCGATCGGCCATGCACTGATCTCTACCGCGCTGGAACGCGGATTGAGCGAAACCGTGCACGCCTTCTTGCACGCCCTAGCCCGCTAAACACCAGCACCTTGACCGGCGCCTCTAGCGGCACGGCGCCCGCATTTGCTCAGCGACGCGTTTCGACACAAAATGCACGACATGATGAAACACGTATGCATACTGCTAACCGCCCTCTCGTTGGCGGCCTACTCCAACCTCGCGGCGTCGGCCGAAACGCTGCCGAAAGTGCGCCTAGAGACGAGCGCGGGAAATATCGATATCGAGCTGTATCCCGCCGAGGCGCCGCAAACGGTCGGCAACTTTCTGCAATTGGTCGACGACAACTTCTACGAGAACCTGGTGTTCCATCGCGTGGTCGCCAACTTCGTCATCCAAGCCGGCGGCTACGATGCGAAATTGAACTATCGGGACCCGCCGCGTACCGTCGTGAACGAATCTCTCAACGGCCTCTCCAACAGTAAAGGCACGATCGCCATGGCGAGAACATCGGACCCCGACTCCGCGGACACGCAGTTCTTCATCAACGTCAAACACAACGGGCAACTCGACGGGGCCCCCGGGCGGCCCGGCTACACGGTGTTCGGCATGGTCATCGACGGCATGGATGTCATTGTCGATATCGAACTCAGCGACACACATCTCGCCAATGGGATGGCCGGCGTACCGACGGTACCCATCACCATCCACCGGGCAACCCGGCTTTAAGGCAACTTAAGGGCACCTCTAGCCTAAAGCGGGCGTGTTAGAATGCCCGGCTTTTTTCGCATTACCCTATTTGGAACGTCATCTATGCGCACTTATGTCATCGTCATCGCCAGCGCGCTGTTACTCGCCGCTGCCGTGACCGAGCTTACCAACCGTCTATGGCCCGATAACTACCTCGCGCTGTTACTACTTTGCTTTCTGGCATTGACCGTCAACGGTCTCTTCAACGCGCGCCTTGCTCATGCACCCGCACCTACCGCCAAACCCCAACGCAAGCAGCCCGACCGCTCGCGCAGCCAATCGAACGAGCCAAGCCGCGCTAAGCCAACCTCAAGCGGTAAGCGAGAGCAGGGAACGGTGAAGTGGTTCAACCGCACAAAGGGCTTTGGTTTCATCGTGCGCGAGTCAGGCGACGAGATCTTCGTCCACCAGCGCTCCATCCAAGGCGACCCTAACGACAACCGCCGCCCCGTGCTACGCGACGGGCAAAAGGTGTCGTTTGAGGTTGCCGAACACGACAAAGGGCTACAAGCCGAGAACGTCGCGCCGCTTTGACGTGAACCCGCGAGCCCTGCTAGCCGAACGCCTGGAAGCCGCTCTCAGGGCCTGCGGTTCGGACGCACCTGCCTTGGTGCAATCGGCAAGCAAACCGGAATTCGGCCACTATCAAGCCAACGGCGTGATGGCGGCCGCCAAGCAGATGGGCATCAAACCGCGTGAACTCGCGGCAAAGGTGATCGCAGAGCTTGGCGTATCGGACATTGCCGAACGCGTGGAAATCGCCGGCCCGGGCTTCCTCAACGTAACGCTGAGCGACGCGTTCTTGGCAGAGCACCTGGATGTCGATGCGCCCCTGCTGGAGCCGAGTCTCGAACCTCAACGCGTCGTCGTCGACTACTCAAGTCCCAACCTGGCCAAAGAGATGCACGTCGGACACCTGCGCAGCACCATCATCGGTGACGCCATCGCACGCGTACTCGAGGCGCTGGGCCATACCGTGGTGCGCCAAAACCATGTGGGCGACTGGGGCACTCAGTTCGGCATGCTGTTGGCGTACCTGCAGGAATCCGGGGCTAAGTCCGACGCTTTGAGCGACCTCGAAGAATTCTACCGAGCCGCCAAGCGGCGCTTCGACGACGACCCCGAATTTGCCACGCGCAGCCGGTCGATGGTTGTGGCGCTGCAAGCCGGGGACCCCGACGCACGCACTCAGTGGCAGCACTTCATCGACATCTCGCTCAATCACTGCCAGGCGGTGTACGACCGCCTACAAACAACGCTTACACTCGCCGACGTGCGAGCCGAAAGCGCGTACAACGATGAGTTGGACAACGTCAAAGACGCACTGATGCAGCGCGGCATGCTGACCGAATCGGACGGGGCGCAGTGCGTGTTTCTCGACGAGTTCACGCGCAAGGACGGCACATTGCTACCGGTGATCGTGCAGAAGTCCGATGGCGGGTACCTGTATTCGACGACCGACCTCGCTGCCATTCGTTACCGCGCGGAGCAACTCGCCATCGATCGCGCGCTGTACTTCACGGACGTGCGCCAGGCGTTACATTTTCGCCAGGTCTTTGCTGTCGCGCAAAAAGCCGGGTTCAACCCCGAGCGTATGAGCCTGGAGCACATGCCTTTCGGCAACATGCTCGGCAAGGACGGCAAGCCGTTCAAAACCCGCGAGGGCAATGTGGTCAAGCTGATCGAGCTTTTGGACGAAGCGGAACAACGCGCGCTCGATTTGGTCATGCATAAAAACCCAGACATCGATGGTACCGAAGCAGCCCGCATCGCCAACGCAGTCGGCATCGGCGCGGTGAAGTACGCCGACCTATCCAAGCACCGCACCAGTGACTACGTTTTCGATTGGGACCTGATGCTGGCGTTCGACGGCAACACCGCCCCGTATCTGCAATACGCGTTCGCTCGCATACAGAGCATCTTTCGACGCGGCGCAATCGACCCAGACAACATATCCGGCAAACCCATGCCCGATGCCGACCCCGAGCGGGAGCTCGCGGTCGGGTTATTGCGTTTCCAGGAAGTGGTAGAGCAGGTCGCGGCAGACGGATTGCCCCACTTACTGTGTGGCTACCTCTTTGAACTTGCGAGCAAGTTCACTCGTTTCTACGAACAGTGTCCGATTTTACCGGCCGAGGATGACGTGAAACACAACCGACTGCGTTTCGCCCAGCGCACCGCACTCACGCTCAAGGGCGGATTGAATCTACTCGGTATCCAAACCGTCGATCGGATGTAGGCGCCTGCGCTACGCGAACGCGAAGACCTTCTCGCTCACGCGAAATGGTCGCATCCAACCAGTTGGAGTTAGGCTTTGGCGAGTTGCGGGACCGAATAGGATTTCAGTTCGCTGACGAAATCGCGGAGCGTCTGCATGCCTGTTGCTTCGGCATCTCGACACCATTGCACCAATGCGTTCAACAACTCTTCGGCATTGCCGCCGCGCTTGGCCCAGATTTCCTGGAGACGCATGCGCATCTCGTAGATCACCTGGATATCGCGGCTTGATTCGACGATTTTTGTGATTTTTTCACGGCCGGCTGCGTCGACGAGCGAATCCTCGCGGCACAAGATCGTTCTGGCACGTCGCAGTAGATCGCGGGTCGCGTGATCGGCTTTGTCGTATTCCAGTTTGATCAGCGGCTTGACCACATCGTTCTGGTACTTGGCCATCAGGCGGAAACGATCGTTCAGGACCGCCCACGCGGTATCCATGTCGAGCGTCGTCTTGCCTGGCACTTTCGCGACGATGGGTCCGGTGCTCTTAGGTTGTGCAAGCCCGAACGTCTGGAAGATACGCAACCACATCCAGCCCAAATCGAACTCCCACCACTTCTGCGAGAACTTGGCGGAATTCGGATAGGTGTGATGGTTGTTGTGAAGCTCTTCCCCACCGATGAAAATTCCCCAGGGTACGATGTTGGTGGCGGCGTCCGGGCACTCGTAGTTGCGATACCCCCATACATGGCCGATGCCATTGATCACACCGGCACCGAAAAACGGTATCCAGATCATCTGTATCGCCCAGAGGGTCAAACCGATCGCGCCGAACAGCACGACGTTGAGGATAAGCAATATCGCGACGCCAATGTAGTTGAAGCGACCGTAGAGGTTGTTTTCCAACCAATCCTCCGGGCAGCCAGAGCCATAGCGCTCCATGATCTCGGGCTTAGCGGAGGCCTCTCGATACACGTCGGCGCCTTGCCACAATATCTTGCTTAAGCCTTGTATGACGGGACTGTGGGGATCCTCCTCGGTCTCGCATGCCACATGGTGCTTACGGTGGATCGCCGTCCATTCCTTGGTAATCATGCCCGTGGTCATCCAGGACCAGAACCGGAAGAAGTGCTGCAACAGCGGATGCAAATCGACGGCTCTGTGCGCCGAATGACGATGCAAATACACTGTTACCGTGACGATGGTGATGTGAGTCATGACCGCCATATAGGCGACGATGCCCCATGCCGACAGGTCCCAAAGTCCCGTACTAAGCCAGTCCAATATGCTCAACGTATAACCTTCCATTATCTAAGCTTTTTTCGTGTCCGAACCGTAATATTGCGCGGGGGCAATATGGCGGCGGATTGTGACAACAACCCAGGCACAATGCCAGCTTGAAAATCTGCCAACCATCAGTATATCCCGCTATGTGTCACCCCACAGGCCCTTGAATACGGAAGATCTGGGGTCTGAGACCTCGATCATGCTCAAACCGTACAATGTGAGAACCGCTTCATGTTTACCACCCTCATCAGCGCCGAAGAGCTAGCCGCCGAACTGTCCAACTTCCGCGTCTTGGACTGCCGTGCCGCGCTCGGCGACCTGGACCACGGCAAGCGAGCCTTCGCACAAGGCCATATTGCGGGTGCTCAGCATGCGGATCTGGATCAGGACTTAGCCGGCCCCCCCGGGGCTGGAGGCCGGCACCCGCTGCCCCGAGCGAGCGATCTCTGCGCGGCATTCAGACGATGGGGCATCAACGACGACGACCAGATCGTGGTCTACGACGATGCGGGTGGCGCATATGCAGCGCGATGCTGGTGGCTGGCTCGCTGGCTAGGACACGAGGCGGTCGCCGTGCTCGACGGCGGCCTGAGCGATTGGCCAGGCCCGCTCTCCACCGAGGTCGTACCGCCACCGGCCGGTAGCTTCACGCGTCGAGACGCACTGACGCGGACGGTCCAAGCCGGGGACGTCCTCGCAGATCTCGAGAATATGACGCTCGTCGATGCGCGCGCCCAAGCTCGTTTCGATGGCATCGAAGAGCCCATCGACCCGGTTGCAGGGCACATTCCGACGGCCCTGTGTCGACCGTTTCAGGGCAATCTCGACACCAAGGGCCGCTTCCTCACCGCCACTGAACTCGGGAAGCGATTTGCCGGACTGCAGAACAACCCGGTCTGCTACTGTGGCTCCGGCGTCACGGCTGCCCACAACGTGCTTGCCATGCGCATTGCCGGATGGCCAGAACCGGCGCTCTACCCGGGTTCATGGAGCGAGTGGATAGTCGACCCGGACCGTCCGCTAGCACCGTGATCGAACCCGCCCGCATCGTTTGGCGCGACGGCCAGCCGTACTCGACGACGTTCCAGGACATCTATCACGCACCCGACGGCGACGAGGAGGTCGAGCGCGTATTTCTGGGTCCCGCCAACCTGCAGGGCAAACTCAATCGGTCGGGCGCACGGCAGACGACCTTGCGCATCGGTGAACTCGGCTTCGGTACGGGGTTGAACTTTGCGGTTGCCGCAGAACGGGCCGTCGCCGCGGGTGTGCTCCTACACTTTGTGAGTTTCGAAGCCCACCCGATCGAAGGCGCCATGTTCGACCGCATTGCCGGTGAGCGCGCCGCCCGACAACCCATTTATCGGGAACTCGCGGAACGTTACCCACCAATGATCCCCGGATGGCACCGGCGCCGGTTGGTCGGCGGACGGGTTACGTTGTCGCTCTATTGGGGCGACGCCATCACCGGATTACGCGACATCGTCACACGGCAACGCCAACCGATGGACGCCTGGTTTCTGGATGGCTTTGCTCCGGATCGTAACCCGGATATGTGGACCGACGACCTGCTTGGTTTACTGCCCAAGCTTTCCTGTCGCGACACCAGCGTTGCCACGTTCACCGCAGCGGGCAGAGTACGGAGGGCTCTCACCACTGGTGGCTTTGCCATGCGCCGCGTCGATCAAAAACCCCACAAGCGCGAAAGCCTGGCCGGCGTGTTCGCGCTCGACGGGCTGCAGCCCACGCTTCGAGCCTCCGCCGTGGCGGTATGCGGTGCTGGTATCGCCGGCGCCTCGACAGCACGACATCTCGCGGATCAAGGTATTGCCGTTGCGGTTTTCGACATTGCCGCGCGCATCGCCGCCGGTGCCTCACAAATCCCCAGCACCATCCTGCATGGGCGCTTGATGGGCGACGGCAGTCTACAAGCTGAATTGAGAAGCCACGCGTTTCTCTACAGCGCCGATTTTGCACGCAACTTTCGCGGGTTCGAACCAAGCGGTGCCCTGCAGGTACAAGGACCGAATCTCGACCGCGGCAAGCTCGAGCGTATCGCTGGGCGCTATACGTCGACCGGCGGTTGGGTCGAGCGGCTGAACAACGCCGAAGCAGTCGAACTCAGCGGGTGGCCGGTCGATGGTCCGGCGCTGTACTTCCCGAGCGCGGGCGTCATCGATACGCCGGAGCTGTGCAGAGCTCTCCTCGAGCATCCGTTAATCGAGCTGCATCTAAACGGCCCTCTACCGGAGGCTTGGGAGCACACCACCGTGCTGGCTTGCGGTACGGCCTGCCGAACTTTCGCGCACGCCGAATTCCTGGAGATTACGGATGTCACCGGGCAGCTGGACATCGTTGTTCAGTGCAACCGGCCAACACTACCCCTGGTCGGCGACGGCTACCTGGTCCCAAACGGGGGCAGGCTCGCCGTGGGTGCCACGTATGAACATCAGCCGTGGACGCCAGCCGCGGCGACGGCGCACAACCTGCGGCAACTTGCCGGTCGACCCTACCAATGGTCGTCGCGTTATCGAGCCGCGCGTTGTATCGCTTCGGATAGAACCGCGGTCGCCGGCGAGCTCACGGAAAACTGTCTGGTCACGACCGCCCACGGGTCGATGGGCATGGTCACGGCGCCCTATTGCGCCGCCCTCGTCGCTAGCCGCGCGACAGGAGACTTTGCGCCGATGACCGGTGCACTCGAAGCACTTCTCGCACCGGA